>CALDNG010000039.1 GCA_937915285.1 uncultured Desulfomonile sp.
TCTGGTTTTCATTTTTACACTCCCTCTCAAAAGCCTACCAGTAGACATTTGTCATTAATGGTCATGCTCAAACTTCAATGCTTCTTCCTATTTGATGCATTAAGTATGAGGCACGATTCAATCCATCCAGGCCCCTTGGAGAAGTCTTGATTGCCTTCTCAGATCCAGTGATCCGGATATTTTCTGCTGGAAATCATGTTATTATACAAGACCGCTACAGCTAGCAAAATCAGCGAACTCAAGGCTGCAGGAAAAACAACGTAAAGCAAGCCCATTGCTCTTATTTTTTCTCCGCCGATCACGGCTATCAAGGCTGTGGCCCCCCCTGGCGGATGCAATGTCTTGGTCAGATGCATCAGGGCAATGGATGTCGAAACTGCCAATGAGGAGGCCAGGACCATGTTACCATCAAATAACCTGGCTGAAAGAACTCCCACAATCGCCGACAACAAGTGACCTCCTACCAGGTTCCGAGGCTGCGCAAGCGGACTCCTTATGGCTCCGAAAACCAGAACCGCTGAGGCTCCTGCAGGACCTATCAGTAGTATCAGTTCAAGACCTTGAAACACGTAGGAATCCAAAAATGTAATAGCGCCCATCCCTATGATTGAGCCTAACCAGGACCAGAAAATTTCCTGAAGGCTTACCCTGGGAGGGGCTTGACCGCCACCACGCATCTTCTGGAAGTAGTTCATCTCTATGGCCTTATGAGAGTAGACCGGACTATGTCAGTTCGTGTAACCAGACCAATCAAATGACCGTCCCTGTCAACTACGGGAGCCCTGTTGATCTTCTTTTCCATGAAAATCTCAGCAAGATCATGGGCTGTCGTGTCTGGATAGGCGGTGAACGCCGGGCTCGACATGATGTCGCGTATAAATCCCTTGCGCAACCCGCTAACAATGCACCGGACTCCGCTAAGGCACTCCGCTAGAAGTTCCATGACTGTTTCAACACCACCTACACCCACAGCATGAAAAAAATCCTTCTGAGATACAATCCCAACCACCGAGTTCTCGGTATCTACTACTGGGGCCCCTGAGAAATTATGCTTGGCCAGAATCAACGCGCCATGCTCAAGCGTATCCTCAGGAAACAGGCTGACCACGTTCTTTGACATTATCTCTGAACAGGGAATTTGCCTGGAAAATCTCTTTACAGCCTGCTCATAGGCCTTGACATATATCTCCTTGAAGTCCCCAAGACTTATGTCCAGATGTCCAGGTATTTCTGCCATTGCCTTGTATATGTCTTCATCTGACAGATTAACTTGGGCGCAAACCGCCGAACTCTCAGCCGTCATGCCTCCTCCTTTTCACGATGGGCCTGGATTAGCTTTTTAAACCAGGCATTGACTGCGCTATTTTAATAGGTTAACATAAATGGTTAAATTGTCACTCCACGATTTACCGCAGTAATTTCTCCGACTACTCACTTTTAAACTACAAAAGCCGAATCATTACAATAGGAGGGTTTGCATGGCGCTTATTTTAGGTGACGCTGACCATCTTCTTGGAGAACCAATCCTCGGGAAGCCACAGGTTAATCAAATCTACGTCTACAACGGGCAGGCATTTGTTCCGGCTGCAGTTGGCGATCTGGAATCGGTGCGGGAAATGGCTGAATCCATCGGTGAAGCGCTTGAAAAGGCCGGACAGGCCATGGACAAGTCGACGCAGACCCAGGACTTCCTAGACCAGATAGTTGATGAAAACGGGATCAACATTCCAGCGCTCGAAAAAGACGCGTTACTTTGCGCAATTCAAAATGTCCAGTTGCAATCACTACGCTTTGGCATGACGAATGAACAGGTCGAAGGGGAACTGGTGAATGGTTTCTTTTCCGTTTTCAGGGGAACCCAGTCAGTAGACATGGGTGTTTCGAATGCCTTGTATCATGATGACAAAGGCATGTTCACGTCGCATGACTTGTCTTCGGGTTTGAATAGGAGCCTGAAAATTGATGATCCGTCTTTAATGGAGCGGGTCAACTTGCAAGGTGAGGCTGTTTACTGGCGACAGGATGATTCCGAGACAGGCCATTTTGAGGGAGTGGAGCAGGTTTTTGTAGACGCTTCGCTGAATAACAGAGGTGATGGCAAGGTAGGTTTCCCTGCTTTGAACCATGGTTTGATCCCTGGTCAGATGGTCAGGTTTTATGGCTTCAATTACCCGGCATATAATTCGGCGCATGTTGTAGACAGTTCATCCACTGCAAGTGAAATAGTTGTGAGCGCTATATTTGTTGCTGAGGAAATTACGCCAGACTGTAGATATCGAAAAATATTGTCAGTGGGGTCATCCGGGGACTGTCCCGGGATTGAGACAGGGATGCAGATGGAACTGGAAAGCTCGGAACGGAGTATAGTATGGATCGACGAGACCACTCAGGGGCGTGGTATAGGAAAGATAGCGCTTGATTTACCGTCGCCATCCCAGCCGATAAAAAGCATCAGCGGGATTGAAATCGGGATTGAAGGTATAGGCATTACCTCAGGACATGATTTCTTGGGCTCCCGAAACGAATCCATTTTAGATGCTGTTCCTGGTCTTACCGGGTCTGAGAATGTCAGTTCTAGCTCTCAGACCACCAATTTTGAGGCTTACAAGGTCTTTGATGACCATCACGGGACGGATTTCAGGTGGTTGAGCGCCGCCAACAATACATCCGGTTGGGTCTGTTACGATTTCGGGGAAACCGCAAGAGTTATAAACAAATACAGATGGAGGACTTTCGAGAGCGCTTCAAGCTCCGTCCCAGGGGCCTGGAGACTTGAAGCCTCAAATGACAATCAAAACTGGACCGTTCTTCACGAAGGCTCAAATTCGGTTCAAACTGCAAACACATGGATACCCCAAAACGCTGAAGGATACTTCAGCTTTTACAACAGCCGGGCCTATCGCTATTACCGTTTTTTTGTGACGGCGAATTGTGGACATCCCCAGTATTTGTGCATCGATGAAATAGAGTTGATCGAGGCCCCGGCGAAGGTTTTTCCTCTGTCCATCATGGCGCTCATTTCAAAGCCCCAATTAATCCCGGATATTGCCCAGTGGCATTCCATTGAGTCCATGGACATCTCAGAAAATAAACCCGGCCTATCAAGGATTTTTTATGCCGTGACTTTTGATGGGGGACAAAGCTGGAGTGTCTTCAAGGATTCTTCCTGGCAGGAGATAACGAGGATTGTATCGGGGCAATGGTATTTCAGGAATGCCGGGAACTCGTGGGAACTCGTGGAGGAGAACACACAGATTAAAGCCCTTCAAAGAGCTTTCGGTGTCCAGACGAACCAAATGACCGCTCAGGAATTTGAGCAGCTTGGCCCTGATGACTGGTCACTACCTGGCACATGGAATTCAACCACAAAGAGTTTTCAGTTTGCGGCCGGTCTCCAGTCGGATGGACTAGACCACCCTTTAATACAAAATATTTCAATCTCTTACTCGACCAAATCCAGTGGCTTGATTCTGGTGAGTATGCCAAAGCCGATACGCCCTAACTCACAGAAAGTATCCGCTTCATTGCTGCTCAAGAACCAGCATGACTCCCTGAAACTGTATGTTTTTACATCTGAAGAAGACGGATGGGTGGAAATGGGGCATTTAATCGAGGCAGCCAATTTTGGAAACGGAATCGGCTTTTTTGTGACTTCTGAGATTCCCGTCCGTGCGAACTCAAATGTAAGACTGAAGGTCGAATGTGAGAGTTCTCACGGACTGGAACTATACGGCTGGGCCCTTAATGGGTGGTGATTCTTGATTCGCGGAATCTAGTTTACAGCCTTGGCAATTCTCCATATCACAACGCAGTTTGTGTGAATTGCAAGGTAAAGCAGGCCGATGAATGGTATCATAGTGGAAATTGGACTCAGAAGCGCACAAATTATGGTTATTACGGTCCTTGTTCCCTTGCTGGCGAGTGTGGGTATTCCCATTTCAAGGCTCAGATTTTCGGCCCTTGAACTGGTGTAACTTATCATTCCACTGCCGATGACAGCCATGGCCCCTACAAACAGAATGAACTCAGTCCCAACTATCGGATTCATTTTTATGTTGTAAATTATCAATCCTATTACTAATGCTCCGTCGGCATATCGATCAAGCACTGAATCCAGGAATGCGCCTCCGCTGGATTGGATGCCACGCATTCGCGCTAGTTGGCCATCCACCCCGTCCAGGGTTTGGGACAAAAGCGCCAGCAGTCCGGCTGAAAAAGCGCATCCCTTTGCGTAAACCACACCCGCGTAAATCCCCACAAGCATGGAAAACAGGGTTACCATCCAAGGCTTGATGAAGCTGACGCTCATGAATTTTGGGGTTAGTCTGGCCGAAAGATTCAACTTCACCCATTTCAGGATGAATCTGTCAGTAGGCTTGGTTTTCCAGTTACCATCAACAATATCGATCATTAGTTGGCCTCCATTTTGGAATGACAATGAAATCAGCCCAAGAAATTCGATCAGAAAATCAGCGTGAACTCACTTTTGGGGTTTTTGAGCAAACCTGACTCAGACCCCGGAAGTAACGCGGAACCCTAAATTTCGTATAAAAATCAGACTGTGTCCATATAATCTTTACAGTATTGGTCAGAAATTTTTCAATGAGAAATTGAATGTCTGATTTCAGTTCAATTGAGTTTGTTTTTTGAATCAATCTTTCAGAAACGAAAGGACCGATTTGAGGGCCAAAAGGCCTGTGGTCGGATGGGGCGCCAAATCAGAATCTTAATTTTTTGAGATAGTAGGGCCAGTTGTCTCGCAAGTTTGGGTTAATCTCTGATAAGATAATTTTCAATCAGAAATCAGTTTGGATTGTAATTACATGGGAAGAATAAAAATAGCGTTGATAGGCGTTGGCAATTGCGCAAGCTCCCTGACCCAGGGAATTCATTACTATTCGGGGGCATGCCTTCCTGACAGATGTGGACTAAACCGTCCTCTGGTTGGCGATTATTCGGTCTCCGACATAGAAATAGTGGCAGCTTTTGACGTGGATCGACGCAAGGTAGGTAAAAACCTTACTGAAGCCATATTCAAGGCTCCAAACTGTACAACGCGATTCTGCGACCCGCTTCCTGATTCGAACGTGACTGTGAGGATGGGCAGAATCCTGGATGGAATATCGGAACACATGAAGGATCACGTCGAGGCAGAGACTTTCCTGGTTTCAGATGACCGTGAACCTGAAAAAAGCGATGTGGTTGAGGCTCTGCTAGAGTCTAGCGCTCAGATGGTGGTGAACTATCTCCCTGTGGGTTCAGAGCAGGCGTCAAGATTCTATGCGGAATGCGCCCTGGAGGCTGGACTGGGATTCATCAATTGCATACCGGTGTTTATTGCCACTGATGGCCAATGGGCTCAGAGATTTAAGGATAGGGGACTACCCATTATAGGCGATGATGTAAAGTCTCAGCTTGGGGCGACAATAGTTCACAGAGCGCTTGTCGACCTGTTCAAAAGGAGAGGTGTGAAACTTGATCGCACTTACCAGTTAAACACAGGTGGAAACACCGATTTCCTGAACATGCTCAACCGCTCACGTCTATCGTCGAAGAAAAAATCGAAGACAGAAGCGGTTCAGGCTGTTGCCGCAGAACCTCTTCCTGAATTCAGTATACACGTAGGGCCAAGTGATTACGTTAGCTGGCAGAAGGATAACAAGGTATGCTTTATAAGGATGGAAGGGCGTCTATTTGGGGATGTCCCGATGAATCTCGAACTCCGTTTGTCAGTGGAGGATTCTCCCAATTCAGCGGGGGTGGTTGTCGATGCTATCAGGTGTATGAAACTTGCCCTGGACAGGAATATTGCAGGTCCTTTAACAGGGCCTTGCGCCCTCTACATGAAACGTCCTCCCCTCCAGCTTGCAGATCAGGACGCGCTGGAAATGACCGAGAAATTTATTGCCGGCTCGTGATCGAATCTCGAAGTGGCATCCTGTATGATGCATGATGATCTTCCAAGCCATGAATAAAACCTGTTGGAACAGTTTTCTACGACATTATTCGAGAATCAGACTGTTGGCCAAATGGGCCAGGCGCAGGAGCAGGCGCTCGCAGTCCATATCCTTCATGAGGGGATTCATACGAGAAAATGATCTGGTTTTCGACATAGGGGCAAATTATGGCTGGAAAACCGAACTTTTCCTGTCACTGGGAGCCCGGGTCATAGCAGTTGAGCCTCAAACGGAGTGCATCAAAGTTCTATGTCGAAAATTCGGCCATGATCCCTCGGTAGTCATAGAGCCATTCGCTGCCGGTTCTTCTGAATCCCGCAGCAAGATATGGAAGAGTGACGTCAGAAACCAGCTTTCTTCAATGGACCCGGAATGGATTTCCGCTGTAAAAGACAGCGGTCGTTTTAGCAGATTCGAATGGAGTTCCACGGAATCCGTAAATGTCACCACATTAGACAGACTCATAGGAAAGCATGGACTGCCTGCTTTTTGCAAGATAGACACCGAAGGATATGAACTTAATGTTATTAAAGGTTTAAGTCAGGCAATTGATGTAATATCTCTGGAATACCATGCTGAATTCATAAAGTCGGCGTTTGACAGCCTCGAGATCATAGACAGTCTTGGCGATTATCATTACAACTACACTGTTGGTGAGCGTCCGGGGTTTGCAGGGGAGACCTGGACTAATGCTGAGGCTGTCCTTCATGCAATAGCTTCTGAAAAATCTGGCAGGTTGCAGGGCGATATTTACGCCAGAAAAGTTTTCCCGCTAGTTACGCCTGGCGCCGTCAACTGAGTTCTTTGAGTCTGGACTGAATATCCCATTCCCTGATCAGTAATGCCACGCTCTCCGGCACAAGCCTTTCCCACTGTCCGCCGGATTGGATCAGGCCCCTAACGTATGAACCTGACAGGCCTTTCTGATCCGGGGTTTTGTCCCACAGCAATTCTGTTTTCAGGCCTGCGTCAGTTAGCAGTTTTAGCTTACGACGCCCCCAGTCATCATATATCGTAATGTAAAAAACAGCTTCCGTTGGGACGTAGAACCGGTAGAGATTCGGAAAGTTGATTGGAAAGGGGGTTATGCCGAATTCCAAATATCCCAGCCCAGCCTCAGCCATGGCTGATTTCACCAGGGTGTATCTCTCAAAATAGGTTAGAGGATTCGAAGAAGTCAGACTCCTTTCCGGATTTGTCTCATCAGAGCCTGTCAGTGAAGGATCAGGGTTGGTTATTCCGATAACAATTTGATCGCAACAACGCTTTGCAGCTAGGATGTACTTCATGTGGTCGTTGTGTAAGACCTGAAAACGACCATGAACAACTCCCAATTTCTTCATGTATGTTTTTATCCTAGTGGTTTTGCGTGGGGCCAAATAATATGAAACAATCAAACGCCCCTGTGATTTTCAATTCCGATAGCTAACTTCAAACACTGACGCGCCATAACAAGTTCTTCGAAAGTCTTGATCACAAGTATTCTCGTCGAGGATTCTGTTGATGATATGTCAACAACTTCATTGTTTACGTTTTTTGAGCAATCAGCGTTAATGTTCCTGTCTATGGAGAATCCAAGGCGCTCCGAGCCCCGCAGAACCAACTCACGGACGACGTCACTGTGTAGTCCGATGCCACCGGTGAAGATGAGTGCGTCACAGCCGCCCAAGACCATCAGCATCGAGCCGATGGAGCGTTTGATTTTGTAACAGAACGCTTCAAGCGCCAATACAGCCCGTTCATCGTTGTTGGCCGCAGCCTTGGTAATTTCCCTCATGTCCCTGGACAAACCGCTGATTCCAAGTAAGCCGGATTTGCGGTAGAGCATATCCAGCAGTTCATCGGAAGTCATACCTTCTTCGCTCATTATGACTGGGATTAACCCCGGATCGATACTTCCCGATCGTGTTCCCATGATGAGGCCTTCCACTGAAGTCATTCCCATGGTGGTATCGATTGATCTGCCGGAATCGACCGCAGTAATCGAACAGCCATTGCCGAGATGGCAGGATATCAGTTTCAATTCCGAAATATCTCTTTTCAGGAAAACGGCGGCCTTGCTTGTGACATATTCATTCGAATGTCCGTGATAGCCGATTCTCCTGTAGCCCTTCTCAGAAAAATACCTGTAAGGCAAGCCGTAAATTGCGGCCACATCCGGAATTGTCTTGTGAAAAGTCATATCAAAGACGGCGATGTGCAAGGAATTTGGAACGCGTTGCATACACTCCTCAATTTCCAGTGCAATCGCCGGATGGTGTAATGGGAAAAAGGGAATCATTCTTCTGATTTCAGAGATGACATCCGGGTTTATTCTCACTGGATCCTTGAACTTTCCTCCATGGGCCACACGATGGCCAATGACTCTGAGTTCATCCAGACTGCTGATAGGTCCGAATTCCATCAAAACATGGAACAGCTCATCCAATGCTTGGCCGTGATCATTTACGGGCAGGTCACGTCTAACCGGGGAGGAACCTTCTAATTCGTATAAATGGTTTGATCTGTCCAATCCTATACGGTCGATAGTTCCAGACATCAGCGTGCGCTCGCCGTCCATCTCGAACAGGTTGTACTTCAGTGAGGAACTACCGTTATTTAGGATGAGTATCTTCATGTTTGTTCTTGGTCACACCACTATGATTGTAACCTGTTCCGGTCCATGGACTCCTATGGTGAGGGTCAGCTCAATATCCGCTGTTCGGCTTGGACCAGAGATTAGGGTAACATTCGTGGGTGGTGGAACCGGAAGACTACCAAAGAAATCATCTAGTGTTTCAAAAATGGAGTCGGCCTTTACAATAGCAATGTGATGGTTAGGTAGAAGACTCGATTGAACAGCTCTACGGTTTGCGCTAGTGCAAACAAGGCTGCCGGTCTCAGCTATTGCCCCATCAACGTGTTCAACGCAAAAGGCTGCCCCCTCATAACCTGATGTCAATCTGTCCTTGGGAATACGCACTGATTTCTCAACATCAGACACTCTTCTGAGATATATTGAGCCGGCTTTGGCAGTTACGGCATTGATCACCGAATTCATTTCCTTCGTGCTGCCGACGCGGACAGGATCAGCAGCCACCTTGGCCGCATTCTCCATGAAGCGTTTTATAATGGAATCACTTGTCACAACACCCTCCTCTTGAAGGAAACGGGAACCGGTTTGGGCAGTCTGTCAACCGTTTGTTTGTCAAGCAGACGGGCTATAGGCCAGGCAGCGTTTGCCGCCTTCTGCCCAAGTTCAAACAGTTTTGGATGCTTTGCTGCTGCCCCAAAGCCCCACATTCCTATTGATTCAAGCTCCGGAGCAAGCCCATTTTCTACCTTGATCTCCCGCAGCCTGTTGATGAGTTTGGCCAGAGGCACCTTAACAGGGCAAACATCAGAGCAGGCTCCGCAGAGCGTTGACGCGTCCAGTAAGGGATGCGCCCTCTCCAGCCCATTTAGAACTGCGCTAAGTATTACTCCCATGGGGCCGGGATACGTGGAATCATAGGCATGACCGCCAATCATTCCGTACACCGGGCATACATTCATGCACGCTCCGCATCTTATACACTTGAGTATTTCTTTGCAGTCACTTTTAACTATCTCACTGCGTCCATTATCCAGAAGCACTATGTGAAGATGCTTGGCGCCCGTGGAATCAGCTTCTTTTCTGACTCCTGTGATGAGTGAAAAATAGCTGGTCAGGACCTGACCGGTAGCTGAGCGTGGAAGCAGTCTGAGGAAAAGAGCCAGATCGGATAGTTTTGGCAATATTTTTTCGATAGCCGTTATGGCAATGTGCAATGGAGGAAGCGTGGTAACCATTCTTCCATTACCTTCGTTGGTCACTAGTGAAATGCTGCCCGTCTCCGCTATCGCAAAATTAGAACCACTGATAGCCGCTGGAGCTGTAATGAATTCTTCACGTAGAATTTTTTTGGCTGTTTTGGTGAGTGTGGTAGGGTCATCGGTGAATTCGCAGCCGAGTTTCTCACAGAACAACTGGCCAACTTGCTGACGGCTTTTATGAATGGCCGGGACAATGATGTGCGACGGAGTTTCACCAGCAATCTGAATTATGTATTCGCCGAGATCCGTTTCTACAACCTTTATCCCCTCTTTTTCCAGATAGGCGTTCAGATGGATTTCTTCGCTAATCATAGATTTTGATTTAACGACCTTGTCTGCGCCGTAATCCTTCAGGAGGGATGCCACTATGTCACAAG
Source organism: uncultured Desulfomonile sp. (assembly GCA_937915285.1). GTDB lineage: Bacteria > Desulfobacterota > Desulfomonilia > Desulfomonilales > Desulfomonilaceae > CAITZA01. The sequence goes on from CALDNG010000039.1 coordinate 10,169, forward strand.
CTATTGATGAATCTTTGGCCCGATGAACCACCGCTCCAGCCTTGGTGGCGTTTTTTGAGAACATATCGACATATTCTCCGATATTGTTCAGAACATCCATCCTTATCTCGGAGGCCCTTTCACGCCATTCCTCAAACGGATTGTCGCCAATGGCGTCTACCCTCTTTTTGCCGAAAGTACTGGTGATGTTGCGCATGGCAGTTCTCAGCGAGGGGTTGTTCAAGGCGTTGGCTGCATTTGATTTAAACGAAACAGGAGCCTGATTCTTGTTCATTTCAATCCCTCCGCCAGAATGACCGCCAGGTGTTTCACATCCACAGAGACCCCCCTGCGTTTGACCGCATCCGAAATGTTCATCAGACAACCGTGATCACAACCTGTCACCGTATCTGCGCCTGACTCAAGTATCGTGTCCAGTTTTTCATCGGCCAGGGCCATCGACACCTCTGGTAATTTGGCCATGAAAACCCCACCAAAACCGCAGCAACGGTCTGCCGATGGCATTGGACAGAATTCTGCTCCCTCAATGGATCGGATAAGCTGGATAGGCTCTTCCCTAACCCCTAGCTCACGAGTCAACTGGCACGATGCGTGGTAGGTAATTTTTCTATTTCCTACGAATCCCTGTTCATGAGCATGGAGCACGTGAACGAGAAACTGCGACAGCTCAAACGTTCTTGAAGCGAGTTCGGTAGCTGCCTGGAACATACGGTGATTGTCATGAAACATTTCGGGATAATGGTTTTTAACCATGGATGCGCAAGATCCAGATGGAATTACCACCGGATCTGAACCCTTGAATACCGAAATGAAATGCTCGGCCGCTTTGCGAGCCTGTTTTGCGTGCCCACCGCTGTTCGGCGGTTTACCGCAACATGTCTGCTCCCTGGGAAAGGCGACCTCAACACCCATGTGTTTCAGAAGCTTGACAACTGCCTCGCCTGTTTCGGGATAGAAAGTATCAATTAAGCAGGTAGCGAATAATTGCACCCTCATAGTTCACCTCAGTCTTGACAACATGGGCTTCAGGGCCAGGATGCCACTGAAGCTTGGTCGGTTGAATTTGCTACGGCTATTTCGTTTTATTAAATCTGTAACCCGGAAAATCTATCATATCCAGACGTGTTAATAAATACTTATCTAATTGAGATAAAACCGGTCTTGAACATTGATTCTGCATGAATTACCGGGTGATTCCACGAGTCCTGATAAAATATCTCCCCTGGTTGGTTTTCACAATAATTCCGTCTTCAAGCATGTAAATTATAGCCCTGTCAAACAGGAATGCAAGAAATTGTCCATCGTTAACATGTTTTCGCCATGTCAATTCAATCGCCATTAAAGGATTGAAGGCCTCCTGGGATTCGAGGTAGCCGACGATGGATTCAGCCACTTTGTCTACCTTGCGGTCGACAAAAGAACGGGCCATGAAATAGACTGCAACCAATAATCCAATTCCCAAGAATATTTTGACAGGGACTGCCATCTTGAACCCCCGCTAGCCAAGCACGACATTAAAAAGGGAAGCCCTCCAGCCGTATAGATTTCTTGGTCAAAGCGTCAAGATAAATTGTTGCAAACTATCATTTAACAACTATACAGCCAGATACTTCTTCTTGATGTCTTCGTCATTCTGCAGTTCAGCGACGCTTCCATGATATTTTATGTGGCCATTATCGACAATATAGGCCCTGTCTGAATGTTTTAGGGCAAACTTTACGTTTTGCTCAGAAAGAAGAACGGTTATTCCTTCCTGTTTGAGCAGGTCAATCATGTCTCCGAGCACCTTGACGATCACCGGAGCCAATCCCTCGGATGGCTCGTCGAGCAGTACCAGATCCGGATTCCCCATCAGGGTTCTGCTTATTGTAAGCATCTGCTGTTCACCGCCGCTGAGGTTTCCTGCCCGCCGCTTGGACAGCTCATCCAGGCGCGGGAATATTTCAAATATCTTTTCAAGACTCCATGGATTCCTGGAGCCTGTGCCCTTCTTGGTTCCAACCTCAAGGTTAGCTTGAACCGTCAGGTCTGGAAATATCCTTCGATCTTCGGGAACAAATCCAATGCCTTTTCTGGCTGTCTTGAATGGAGCTAAACCGGTGATATCCTCACCGTTGAAAACAACCCGGCCGCCTTTGGGGGCTGTCAAGCCCATGATGCTGCGCATGGTAGTGGTTTTTCCAGCTCCGTTACGTCCCAGAAGGACAACGGTCTCGCCCTGATTGACTTCGAGGGACACGTCGAATAATATGTGGCTAAGTCCATAATAAGTATTAATGTTTTCAACCACTAACTGCATGTTCAGACCTCTTCTCCGAGGTAGGCTTCAATAACCTGGGGGTTTGCGGATATCTGTTCTGGAGTCCCTTCCGCCAGGAGTGTCTTGTAGCAAAGCACTCTAACCTTCTGGGAAATGCCGAAAACGATATCCATGTCATGCTCTATAAAAAGCATTGTCAGATCAAGACGTTCCCATAAATTCTTCACCAGCTCCACAGTCTGCTTGCGCTCTTCGGGACTCATACCTGCAGTCGGCTCGTCAAGTAGCAACAATTTTGGTTTTAGGGCCAGCGCAATCGCAATATCCAGCCTTTTCTGGTTTCCATGAGCCAATACTCCGCTCTGACGTTCAGCCATACCTTCTAGTTCCACACTCTTTAGCAGTTCGTAGGCTTCCGAATATACTTTGTCCCTCTTCCTGAAAGCCTTGAACATGTTTAGGTTACCATGTTCCCTGGTGATGATGGTGGTCACGACATTCTCGAGAACAGACATGCGCGGAAAAATACTTGTTCTCTGGAAGGCTCTTGCCATTCCCAATTTTACTATTTCAAAAGGCTGTTTTCCAACGATGTCCTGGCCCATGAACAAAACTTCACCTCTATCAGGGACCAGGTGACCTGTGATGAGATTGAACATCGTCGTTTTTCCGGCGCCGTTTGGGCCGATTATGGAACTAAGTTCGCCCTCTTCAACGGTATAACTTATGTCGTTAAATACCTGGGCCCCATCAAACGACTTGGAAAGGTTCACGACCTCGAGAACGGGTTTAGCCATGGTTTATTTACACCGCCAGCCTTACAGGATTCTTTTATTCGGATTTAGAAAAGACTTTTCTGTAGATTCCCACCAAACCCGATGGGGCAAACAGCACAACCAGCAAAAGTATACAACCCAGGACTATGGCCCAGGTTTCGATCAAAGCCTTGTGAGCCTGTTGAAGAATTATCTTCAGGAACATCAGGACCGCAGCTCCAATAGCCGGTCCAACCAATGAATACATCCCGCCAACCAGGCTGGCGAGAATAGGTTCAGCCGATTTACTCCAATGAAGAAATTCCGTCTGGGCGAACCTGTTGAGTTCAGCGAACAGACCACCAGAAAGACCGGCAAAAGCCCCGGCTATAATAAAATTAAGCCATTGGTAGCTCCTGACATTTATGCCGATGAACTTCGAGCGCTCCATGTTCTCACGCACAGTTCGTATGGTAAGCCCGAAGGATGAGTTTACAATCATTCTCATCAGCATGAAGCACATAACAAAAATCAGCAGGCATAACAGATAATAATTGGTAGGGGTAAGTATTTCGGGCCGCGGTATGCCGTGTATGCCGTCATCGCCACCGGTAAAAGTGTACCACTGGAACACTATCATGTACAAGAGCTGACCAAAGGCTAAAGTCAGAATGGAGAAATACAAACCAATCAGTCTCACACAGAACCATCCAATGATGGTGGCCGCAATTGCCGCTACTAAAGGCGCAGCGGCTAAAGCCAGATAGAACGGAACACTGGCCTTTTTCATCAGCAAGGCCACAGTATAGGCGCCTACTCCAAAAAATGCGGCGTGTCCAAAACTCACCATTCCGCCAAAACCCAGAATCAGGTTCAGGCTCATGGCAAAAAGACCCATGATAATCATTTCCGTGGATACCCAAACCCAATATTCACCTATCTTGCCAAATTTCATCAGGACGAACGGCAAAGAAACCAGAAGGATAAGAACCAGCGCCGCTGCAATCCAGTTCATTTTGTTCGAGGATGTTTGTTCGAGATGTTGATCAGGCATGCTCCACCGTTATCGCTCTGGTTTTCCAAAAAGACCCCAAGGTCTAATTATTAAAACGGCCGCCATTACCAGATAAGGGAATACAAGCGCCCAACGCCCAAACGGCAACTGAAAGAAGGTAATCCCTACTCCTATAATCAGAGACCCTAAAAGAGCGCCACCGACACTGCCGAGTCCTCCAATTACCACCACGGCAAAGCTCTCAATGATTTTTTCCATTCCTATGCCAAGATCCACACTGGCCAAGGCCGCCACCAACACACCTCCAAGTCCTGCCAGCCAGCAACCGAGCATGAATGTCGCCGTCATCACCCTGGAAACATTTACTCCAAGAGCGCCAAGGGTATCCGGAAAAGAAACCGCAGCCCTTATGATGTTTCCGGTCCTGGTTTTGTAAAGCAGCAGCCAAAGACCTAAAGCAATGACCGGTCCAATAACTAATATGAACACATTATAAGTCGGCAGGGCCAGTCCCATTATGTCCACAGAACCCGCGAGTAAGTCTGGACGAGCTACATTCCGAGGATCGCCACCCCATATGACTCTAACAACATCATCAAGAATCAGGACCAGCGAGTATGTAAGAAGTAATTGAAGGAGATGCTCTTCCCTGTAGACGCGTCTGAACAAAGTCACCTCTACGACGAATCCAAGAATGGCTACTGCAGGTGGGACTGCCACCAGCAATGCCAGGAAACTCAACATAGACCCGTCTGTCAGGGTGGCGCTCAAGGAATAAGCCAAATATGCGCCAATCATGTAAAGGGAACCGTGGGCAAAGTTGATGACCCGCAGGACACCAAAAACCAGACTCAGACCAGATGCTATGATGAACAACAACATCCCCTGACTCAGCCCATTGAGAAGCATAAACACGAAGTATTCAAAGGTCATGATTTTTCCCGAATGATAGTCGACATATAGGAAACGCCTCACATCCTGAAATGTGAGGCGCCTAGCGTTAGCGCTATTTTGATTTTGACCTTAATTTCTGAATCTCCTCGACTGACAACCATACCTTTTCTGCGGGTATCTCTTCGACCTGACCCATGATGAGGAAATCCTTATAGTTGGGATCCTTTACCGTTGTTCCTACATATAGGCCCACATTCGCCATGTGGTCCTCTGCGCGGATATACCTGTCACCCCTTAGTGAGGGGAAATGCATTCCCTCGATTGTCTTGACAAGCTGGTCGGAATCAATGGTGTTCGCCTTCTTAATGGCCGTCACAAGAACTACCATACCATCATAAGCCATGCATGCCCAGTCGGAAGGATACTCCTTGTATTTGTCCAAGTACTTCTTGACGAACTCTTTCATTGTAGGGGTATCAATGGCGTAAAACGGGCATCTGGTATAACCAAGCATACCCTCGGGCATGTCAGCCCCGGTCGTTCTAAGCAGATCCAGATCATACATGGATGTCAAAGTCGCCTTTTTGAAAAGGCCATAAGGTTTTGCCTGTTTAATGAGACTGCTGAGCTGTCCACCCCAGAAATTGCTGTAAACTATCTCCGGGTTTTTTGCCATCAGGGTAGGTATGTACGGGGAATAGTTGGTTTCCCCCAGTTTTACCCATACAGCCTCTAGCATTTGAACATCAGGTTTTAGCTTGGTCAAATCCGTCTTGAAACTCTCATACTGAGAGTGTCCATAAGCGTAATCCGGTCCAATAAAGGCGTAATTCTTGTAGGGCTTTTTTGATAGGGCCAGCGCTATGCCTCGTCCCTCTATCCCCGTGTTGGGAACCACCTGAAACATATATGGCTGAAAGTCGGTGGTGGTAAGGGCTTCCCCATTGGACGTGTGAAAATAAACAATCTTCTTGAATTCATGTGCGACTTTGGTTATTGCCAGAGCCACAGCGCTACTAGTGCCGCCGATGAGAAAATCACACTTCTCGCTAAGCACAAGCTCGCGGGCCATGGTTGCTCCAATGTCAGGCTTGAGCTGCGCGTCGCGAACAAACAATTCCATTTTCCGGCCAAGGATTCCACCCGATGAGTTCAGTTCTTCAATGAAAAGGTCTATTGCGGCCTTCTGACCCTTGTAGAAAGTGGCCCCCACGCCCGAAATGTCCGCAACAAAGCCTATTTTGATTGTCTCCTGAGCGGTTGAAACCGATGCACCTGAAATCAACCCCAGCGTCAGGATGAGCAACAACAGGCGCAATGCCGTCTTTGACAAACCGACTTTCATCTCTTCCTCCTGATTTTTCTCTTTCAGACAAGAAACTAGATAGATCCAATTGCCGCGAAACGACAAAAAAATCCCTGATAAAACAAACTGGGAGTCGCCAATAAATCAGTTCTGAATGAAGATCAAAATCATGCCCCGAGTTCTACCCGGACATGGAGCAAAATCACGTAATGGCCAAGAAGATTCCGCCTGTCACTGTTTCAGAAGGCCCCATAGGTGATGTCAGTTGTTCAGAAAATGTGTCCATAAATCTCAGGACTTGATGATCAAAAAGCGGCCAACGCAAATCTGATAAGGTGTTTAAAGAAAGATAAATCAACTTGGACAGTAATTCAAGATCAAAAAGGAACTGTATGGCAGGAATAAAGACTCGCGCAAAGAGCCGGGGGATCAAGAAACCCGGAGTCAACACTGAAATCCGGGTTTCCTGGGATGGTTTCTATCTAACAACCATGTAAGTGAAAGGCGGAACGTAAGCCTGCAGGAAAACAAGTACGCCAACAAGTGCCGCCAGAGCTATGCTGTGGAAAAAGACATAACGAAGAATGTCTCCTTCGTGGCCATACCACTGCGTGGCAGTAGAGGCGACGACGATACTCTGAGCGTCTATCATCTTGCCCATGACTCCACCGGTACTGTTGGCTGTGGCCATGAGTTCCGGGCTGATGCCTATCTGCTCTGCAGTAATCCTTTGCAGACTACCAAAAAGAACGTTGGAGGAAGTGTCAGACCCTGTCAGGGCAACACCAAGCCATCCCAGCATCGTTCCAAAGAAAGGATAGAACATCCCTGTCATGGCGAATGTCAATCCGAGTGTAGCGTCCACTCCTGAATACCTGGTGACGAAGCCCAGTGACAACATGGCCGCTATGGTCAAAATGGAATAACGGACGGTGTAAAGTGTCTGTCCGTAAACCCTGACCAGCCCTTTGAACCCGTAACCCATGAACAGTCCGGAAATAACGGAGGCCAGAAGGATTCCCGTTCCAGTGGCTGAGAGCAGGTTGAAGTTGTAGACTGCAGCTTCTGGATGAGCTTTAACGACAACCGGTGGAACACGCTCTATCAGGTTGTGTAATCCGGGGATGGGGTATTTGTAGATGAACAAACTATCCATATACTTTTTAAATTCAGGCAGACCCCAGATGAATACGAGCACGCTAAGGATGATCCAGGGGGTCCAAGCCTTGATCACTTGTCCCGTCGTGTAGTCGTGCGAGCCGCGAGCATCAGTGCCTCCTCCGGTTCCATTAGCTCCCCAGATCTCTTTAGGATGCCAAACCAGCAGAAAAATGGTTACGGCTCCCAATGAGGTCAAAGATGCTACGATATCAACCAGCCAAGGGCCGTGAAAGTTTGATACCAGGAACTGTGGAACAGCGAAGAATACACCGGCCACCAAAATCGCAGGCCATACCCCGAGCATCCCCCTGAAGCCGGCATAGGCCCAAACCAGCCAGAATGGAACAAGAACGGAGAAAAATGGCAACTGCCGACCCGCCATGGCGCTTAGCTTGAGAACGTCAAGACCGGAAACCGCCGCTAATGTGATGATAGGAATACCTAATGCCCCAAAAGCCACAGGAGCCGTGTTGGCAATGAGTGATAGTCCCGAAGCCTGCAACGGGCCAAACCCCAAACCTATCAGAATCGCAGAAGTAACGGCGACCGGGGTCCCAAAACCGGCGGCGCCCTCAAAAAATGCGCCGAACGCGAAAGCAATAAGAACTAATTGTAGACGCCTGTCCTGAGTGATAGTCGTCAAACTGTCCTGAAGCACCTGAAACTGTCCCTTTTCGACGGTTAGTCGATACATGTAAATAACATGCACGACAATCCATCCGATAGGCAGTATTCCGAAAGCGGCCCCGTAAAGCGCAGTGGCTCCAGCCATTTGGGTCGGCATTCCAAACACTACTACCGCAATGGCCAAAGCGCTCAGCAAGCCAAGTATCGCAGCCCAGTGCGCCTTCATGTGAAGAAACGCTAGTGTTCCCAGAAGCACGACGATCGGTATTGCTGCGAACACAGTAGACAGCGCCATGTTGTTTAGTGGGTTGTAAACCTGTTGCCAGGCCATCTCTATACCTCCTCAGTCAAGCTGAAAAATATAACGGCGGCGTGAGAAATCCGCCGTAGAAATACCGATCTGAAACAACTTCTTCAATGGCTTGGCTCGACTGGCCAGGAGCGTGCAAATCACACGGGCGCAAACCCCGAAGCTCACCTGGCTAGCCTTGCCGGCTATCTCTATTTCTTCTGATCAGCCGAGTTCAATGATCTGTTAACGAGCTGGGATATGTGGATGACATCCCAGGATTTTCCCCACTGACGGGTTCCGTACATCAACTGCATCAGGCATCCCGGATTGGAACTGACAATTGTTTCAGCTCCAGTCTTATCTATTGAATCAATTTTGGCGCCCAGTATCTTCATGGAGCGCTCGCGGTGAGTAATATTGTAAATACCCGCCGAACCGCAGCATTGGCCCTCATCCGGCAACTCCCTGTAGTCCAGGCCAGGTATCCTCTTCAAGAGGTTCCGCTGGGGAGCAGTCAGTTTCTGGGAATGCCTGAGGTGACATGGATCATGAAACGACACCTTCCTTGAGATTGGTCCAAATGGCAACGAATTGTCAATAGCTCTGTCCAGGAATTCTGATATATCCCTGACCCTGGAAGAAAAATCCTTTGCCTTTTCAGAAATACTACTGTCTTTGCTGAAAATCTCCCTGTAAGCCTTCAGTTCAGATCCACAGGCTGCGCAATCGGTAACAATGGCGTCTACTCGCTTGTCGCCGAACAATCCAATCGTGTTCCTGGCCATTTCCCTGTAAACCGTGCGTTCACCCTCGGCTATGTTAGGAGTGCCACAACATTGGACTTCTTTTGGAATGATGACCCTGTATCCAGCCCTGGAAATGTTGTCGATGGAGGCGCGGCTTACATCGGCGAATATCAGGTTCATTGCGCAACCCAGGAAGAAGCCTACTCGTCCCTTCTCAGGCCCTTTGGCTGGAATCTCTTCTGGAAGTTCTTCGGACAGAGGTCTTGGGGGAAGGGGAGGTAATAAAGCCTCCATCAGTTTCAGATCCTCAGATATGAGTTTGAGAATGTCATATTTGCGTATGAGGGCTTGCAGACCGAGTTTCTGGTAAAGTTTCAGCGGAATCATGAATTTGGCCAGTCTCGGCTGACTGAGTATCGCATAATTAAGCATGAACTTCTTAAGAGCAGGCTGAGGCCTGTTTTCTTCAATTCTGTGGCGTGCCTCCAAAACAAGCTCGCCGGCCTTTACCCCTGCGGGGCAAACAGTCTGGCAGTTCTGGCAGTTCAAACAATCGTAAATGTGTTCAATAAATTCTTCGTCAGCAGGAATTTTGCCGTCAATTACAGCCTTTATCATTGCCACTCTGCCACGAGGAGTTTCAGTCTCCACCCCGTCGGTCCTGTAAGTCGGGCAGGCGTTAATGCACAAACCACATCGCATACACTGAAGGACATCGCCATAATCATGGATGTCTAGGGTGGCGAATGACTTTGAGATTTTTTCCGGATCTAATTTGTGAGACATGATTTCATCTCTCCTCCCGCGGAAAGATCTTTCCAGGATTCAGGCGATGATCCGGGTCAAATGTCGCCTTGATTTTTTTCATAACCTCTATGGCCTTAGGGCCTACCATAGCCGGAAGATACTTGCTCTTGGCATATCCGGTTCCGTGTTCTCCCGATATTGTGCCACCCAGACTGATGGCCTTGTCAAAAATGACCTGATAAGCCTCATGCACACGATGGATTTCATCCTGGTCGCGCTCGTCAGTCAGGCACGTCGGATGCATGTTGCCGTCACCGGCATGACCGAAAGTGCCTATCCTTATATTGTACTTTGAGGCCATTTCCTTAATGCAGGACATGATTTCAGGAATGGCTGGCCTAGGCACGGTGATGTCCTCTAGTATTGTGGTAGGTTTAGATCTGGCAAGAGCTGAAAGGGCCATCCTTCGTGCAGTGAACAACTCCTCGGCCTCCTGCAGGCTTTTGGCCGTCCTCAGCGTACGTGCGTGGTTTTCCCGGCAGGCTGACTCTATGACCGCAGCGTCTTCTTCCACAACTGCAGGGTGACCGTCCGTCTCGATAAGTAAAAGGGCGTCAACATCCCGGGGAAGCCCTATCCCGGCGTAGTCTTCCACACAGTTGATTGTAACGTTGTCCATGAGTTCGAGAGTCGATGGGATGACTTTTCTCGATATAATGGCAGAAACTGTCCGGCACGCATCAATCACGTCGTCATAAAGAGCAAGAAAAGTTTTCTTGGTTTTGGGCTTGGGCACGAGTTTAAGGACTATTTTGGAAAAGATACCAATCGTGCCCTCGGTTCCTACCAAAAACTTTGTAACATTATAGCCCGCTACATCCTTGACACACTTGGTTCCATAACGGACCTTGGATCCATCAATAAAATACGTGTCAAGGCTAAGCACGTAGTCACCAGTGATGCCATACTTCAGTCCGCGCAAACCACCGGCATTTTCAGCAACATTCCCGCCAATCGTGGACACCTTCATGCTGCCAGGATCAGGCGGATAAAAAAGATCCAGAGCCTCAACTGCATTGTGAACCGCAGTTGTAATTACCCCCGGTTCCACCGTGATCGACAAGTCATCAGCGTCTAACTCCAGAATCCTGTTCATGGCGGTAGTCAACAGGACTATCCCCCCGTCTACAGGAATAGACCCCCCACTAAGTCCGGTCCCGGAACCTCTGGTTGTTACCGGAAGACCTTCCGATGCCGCAAATTCAAGAGTTTTTTGTATGTCTTCCTCGTTGTGAGCTTTAACAACAGCATCTGGTTTGAAGCTGACTAGCGGAGTCGCGTCGTAAGAATAACAGTAGAGTTCGGTCCCTGAGGACAGGACCTTACTCTTTCCCAAGGATTCCTGAAGCTTGGATATGATCAAATTGTTCATGTTGAAACGCCTCTACAGGAAGAAAGCTAAGCATATACTAATAATGTTTCTCAACATGTCAAGATAAAAAACAACATGTCTTACAACATAACATATAGTTTTACTTGACACCATTACATTCTGTAGGTAGTATTCACGCTATGAGCCTCAAACCGTCCATAGAAAATGCCGATCAGTCCATATTTAAGAAAATACGGTCTGAAAGACTCTCGGAGAAGGTTGCTACTCAACTTAAGAAGGCAATATCACAGGGTGTTTTTCGTGTGGGAGAAAAACTGCCTTCCCAGCCAGAACTTGCTGAAATGATGGGAGTGAGCCGGCCTTCAATAAGGGAGGCGATTCAGATACTCGAACTTCAGGGCATGCTCGAGTCAATCAAGGGCGGTGGAACTACTGTCAGGAACGTTGCTGAGCAGTCCATAAAAAATCCTATCGAAATTTTTCTGGATGAAGACAAGCGTAGCATAATCGATCTCACCGAAGTGCGCGCCCTGATGGAAGTATGGGCGGCACGCAAGGCTGCGATCACCAGGTCCGACCAAGAGGCGGATCAAATGCTCAAATATCTGCTGGAGATGGAACAGGATTTCAAGGCTTATGAAATAAGGCCGGAGATTGATGTTAAATTTCACATGGAAATAGCATCCGCAACGCACAACGTGATATTCGCGCATCTTATCGACAGTGTTTTTCAACTTATCACAAGGGCCATAGAGCTGGCCCGCGAGAAAGTGTTCCTGGATCGCGACGATCAAAGACTGATACTGCAGCATCACCGGAGTGTGTATGAAGCCATAAGGGACAGGGACCCGGATCGCGCTGAAGCCGCAATGCGCAGCCATTTGAATTTCGTAATAAATGAATTCACAACACGCCTGGTCGACTCAGACAATTAGATATCCATCCAACATTAACTCTCAAGATTACCTTGTCAGTGTGTCCCCAAACAAACCCGGTTCTGGATCGGTCAAACATTCAGGCCCCTCGCAACCAGCTCTGTTTAGCTTGTGACTAACGGCCTTCATGGTCATCATACTTGCAGGATAAGGCTTGAAAATCTCCGACCCCAATTCGGGTGATATGGCTGTTTGACCAAGCCAGGCTTCGTAGTGTTCGGGTTTGATCAACACGGGCATCCGGTCATGGATTGAGTTTACCAGTTCATTGCTAGCTGTCGTCACTATCGAGCAGGTAATCAGACGGCTTTTTTCCGCATCCGTCCACTCATCCCAGATACCGGCCATAGCAAACAGTTGGCTGTTTTCAAGTCCAATCAGGTAAGGTGTCCTTGGTCTTGTCTTTTTGTCCCATTCGTAAAACCCGTTAGCAGGTATCAGGGTCCTTCTTGTCCTGAATGATTTCCTGAAAGCCGGTTTCTCAGTTATGGTTTCACAGCGCGCATTGATGAGTTTCGTTCCGATGGATGAATCCCTCGACCAATATGGGATCAGTCCCCATCTGAAATTCATTATCCTTATGGATTCTTCGCCTGGTATCTTAACTACGCCGATGATTTCCTGGGTCGGAGCTATATTGAACCTCGGCAGGGCCGCGAACTCAGTCGATATACCGAACTTAGCGCAAATAGTCTCTGCGGGGCTGATGAGCATGAATCTGCCGCACATCACAAAACCTCCTGTCATTCAATTGTCACTAAATGAACACCATATTTAATAGAATACATTAAAAAATAAACACAAACCTTTGATATTATGCTATATGTCTGTTCATGGAAAAGAGTGTAACCCAGGGAATGTGTCCGTCAGTGTCGGGAAAGCCCCACTGGTGGAGCCTCGTTCTTTTTTTAGCCTTAGGAATATATAATCTTTTTGTTGCCCCGGTAAACCTTTGCATGGCCTGGATGGCTCCTCCCAGAACTCCAGTTGACCATCAATCGTTTCTGGCAGATCTGGATCTAAGTCCTTCTCGTCCTTTGTCATTCCCTCGGGGCGGCTCCGGTTCCGATTCTCTGGATATTCAGACCATACCTTTGAGTTATGATCTTTTTCAGGATGTTCTGCCGCAGATACCTAAACTTCGATTGGGATATTTGTATACGTTCGGCAAGGACCTGAGTTGGGGGCGAATGACCGGGGATTTTTTTGCGCCGATAGGTTTAAGCTCGTCCTCCACGGCGTTTGGTCAGGTCCATGTTGAGTTCCAGGACTATTGGCAGATACCTTTTGGTGGGGCTCATCACCGGATAGACCTCTCTGCAGGAGGCGGCTACAGGAAGTTGGTCAGCCGGAATGCGATGCTAGGTGTAAACGCCTTTTATGATTCGACCCGTATATTAAATGAGTGGTATTCATCGGCTGGGGCTGGAGCGGAAGCGGCGTTAATGTTACCCAATTTCGACGTGGTTGATTTCACATACAATTATTACGGAAATTTGTCTCGAGGCAAACACGGGACAGACGGAGAGATAGTTAACGGCCCACCTAACATGGATTTTGAACTTGGGTATTCCCATGCGCTTTTCAGCAGGCAGCCTGATTTACGAGCGAGGATAAACGCTTACAATTATGATACGACGAGGAGTATATGGGGCTTCAAGGGCGGGGCCGATTTAACTGCGCTTAATGGAGCTTTGATACTCAGGGCTGAAATTGGTAGGGACCAACTCTATGGTTCGTATCAGACGGTTGGCGCGTTTGTTAACATACCGATAAGGCTTGAAAACGTATTTTCGTTCCAAAGTCCTTTTGTTCTAGCCGGCGGGTCATCTGAGGTCAGCCCGCAAGGCGTAGGTACACCTGGATCTTCGCATGGTAGAGAATGGCGGCCTGAGGTCTCAGGTAATAATTCAGGCGCTGGTAGCGCTTCTGGTCAGAGCGGTTACATGACTCCATACGCCCAGGGGCCTAATTTCAACAATCAGGATGTCGTCCCTGTGCCGCTCTATCTGGAGCCACAAAGTATCCTTAGCTTCATGACAGAGCCTGTGAAAAGGCAGTTTGCTTCACATGCCGTGTCCGTGACAGACAATGAGGCTGATGATGTTTCGGCCCCTCCAAACATGTTTGTGGCCTTAGGCGACGCGTATGTTGTGTTCACTCTCAATCCAAAATACACTGCTCCGAGTATCAACAACATTAAACCTTCTTCTCTCTCCATAACGGCTACAGTGACGTCCCGTGGACCCGTAAACATCACCGGAATGCAGCTTCACATAAAAGACACCAAAACGGTCTGGGTTTTGTACATGCCCGACTGGACCTCGGACATGGGTCTTTACTACAATTACAATCTCACTCCAGGGCAGATAGACGAATTATGGAAAGTCCTGCTGGAATCCTCTGAACGTTCGATTGCCGAGGTTCGTTTCAACCAGTTAACGGGGATGAACCTGAGGGATCTCGAGATAGTGGTAACCATAAAGCAGGACGCCCCTAAACCTTTGAAGACGCCCCTACCGTGACACTTCCACAAAAAAACTGAAAAGGTTTTTGCCCCTCTAGTAAAGTCTCATCAGAAGTAGGGGATGCGCCTGTCCCGGGATTTTTTCTTAAAGACTTGAGAGAATTGCGGTGTCATCTTCAGGCATGTCATCTCGACTCGACATAGGCCTGAAAGTAGAGAACTGGGAATCGAAGTATGCTGTCATCATACCGATAGGCCCGTTTCTCTGCTTGCCGACTATGACCTCAGCCTCACCCTTTTTCGGGTTATCATCGCTCTTGTTATATACTTCGTCGCGATAAATAAAGAGTATGACATCCGCATCCTGTTCAATGGCGCCAGATTCACGCAGGTCGGCAAGCTGTGGTCTTTTGTTGGGGCGTTCCTCGACTTTCCTGTTGAGCTGCGACAGGGCAATGACCGGAACGTTCAATTCCTTGGAGAGGGCTTTGAGTGATCTGGAAATTTCGGATATTTCCTTTTCCCTGGAATCTGATTTGATGGGGGCCTTCATCAACTGTAGGTAATCAATGATTATAAGCCCAAGATCCTTTTCCCTCTTGAGACGTCGTGCTTTTGCCCGAATCTCCAGAGTGTTGATTGCGGGGGTATCATCTACAAAAAGAGGCGCGTCCGAGATACTGCCAACTGCAAGGGTCAATCTTACCCAGTCCTCAGGGGTAAGATACCCGGTCCTCAGACTCTTCAGGTTTACCCTAGCCCTGGAACAAAGGATTCTCAGCGCTATCTGCTCCTTGCTCATCTCTAGCGAAAAGATCGCCGTCGGCGTGCCGAACTCCATTGCAGCGTTCATGGCAACATTCAGGGCGAACGATGTCTTGCCCATGGATGGTCTTCCAGCAATGATTATAAGGTCCGAGTTCTGGAATCCAGCTGTCAAGGCATCCAGGTCCTTAAATCCGGAACCAACCCCGGTGATGTTCTCCTTGCGTTCATAAAGACTCTCTATCGTGGAGAAGCTGGTCTTCATGAGTTCCTTGATGTGGAAGAACCCTGTCCTGATACGGGATTCTCCGATCTTGAACAGCATTTGTTCTGCCTCATCAATGAATTCATCGATGCCGGCATGATCATCGTAACATCTGGAGGAGATTTCCGTGGTGGTGGCTATTAGCTGCCGCAGAATGGATTTTTCCTTCACTATGGTGGTGTAGTGCAGGATGTTTGCGGCGCTTGGAACGGCGTCGAGTAATTCGGTCAGGAAGGCTACCCCTCCTGCGTTCTCTAATTGACCGGATTCTTTAAGGGCTGAGGTGAGTGTGAGCCAGTCGACCGGCTCATTTCTTTGGAACAGGTCGACCATGGCGTTAAAGATATTTCTGTGGGCTTCTCTATAAAAATCTTCTGCTGTGAGCGCCGCCATAACCTTTGGCAGGGCATCGTTATCCAGCAGAAGACCTCCAAGAATTGCACGTTCGCCTTCCAGGAACTGTGGAGGCGTCCTTAGCTGGCTGTTTGAATCAGCCGACATCCTCTGTAACCGCCTCGGGATTTACCACCACTTTAACCGTTGCAGCGACTTCGGGGTGAAGTTTTACGGTAGCCGTGTATTCGCCAAGCTTTTTAATCGGTTCAGACAGGGTAATCTTCCTTCGGTCTATTTCGAACCCTTTTGTTGCCAAGGCCTCTGAAACGTCGGTGTTGGTAACTGAGCCGAACAGACGGGCGTCCTGAGCCTGAGACTTTCGTATGAAAGTCAAAACAACGCTTGACAGTTCTTGTGCGTGAGCCTCTGCCGAGGTCTTCATCTTGGCGAGCTTGCGTTGCTTGGATTCGATGAGCGTGCGGTAGAAGTTAAGGTTCTTCTGGGTAGCCGGGCAGGCCAGTTTTCGCGGCAACAGATAGTTACGCGCATAGCCATCCTTAACTTTGACTGTTTGACCGACG
>CALDNG010000040.1 GCA_937915285.1 uncultured Desulfomonile sp.
CCCCATGGTCCTGAAGATCAGGACGCCTGCTGCGTCAGCCATATCCACGGTCTGGCGGACATCGAGTTTTTTGAAGCCTTCAGCCATAGAGATGGCCTGCGCCAGGTTTACTGTCGTTTCGTAAGTATATACCCCGGCTTTTTGAACATCACCCATCACAAAAACGCGCCGTGGGCTCAATTTCTTGAGGATGCACGTAACCTCGGTGGAGATGCCCATCTTCTGGTATTCCTGTTCGAGTTCATCCTTAACCTGTTCAAGGGTTTTACCCGTTACGTGAATCTTGGGTATGAATGGCACACAAATGTTGCCGTCAGTCGGAACTAGAAATTCCTTGAAGGGTCCATTGACATTCATGGTTTTCAGCGTCCGCTTCCGGCTCTCAGCCGTTTGATTAAACTCTTCCAGCCTGATCAATATGTGAGGCTTGGTGACATACTCCCTATACTTTTCCTTCACGCGGTTTATGGCCTGGTCAAGGGTTAGGCCACCTACCTTGACTTTTTCAACCACCGGCAGATAGATGTCTCCACTCGAATCAACACGAACATTCACATCAAATTGTGGATCAAACACATGTGAAACGTTCAGTTTATCATCCGGCTTAATTTTGTAGTTCGCAGATGGGAATTCCTCAAGCACCTGATAAAGTATCTCCAGAATGTCTCCCGGATTCAAAACCGAGTTTACCTTGACGGCGGTGGGAAATTTAACTTGTTCAACGCGATATCCAGAAAGGCTTGAAACCAGTTGTTTCTGTATGGCCGCCAGTTGCGGATTTCCATGCCCAGGCATGGGCGGTGGAGCTACTGCGCAGGCGCTGGCTTTCTGGCCAAAGATGGAAGGCCATGGGAACGTGCAGCCTTGAAGGCTCAAAAGCGCTACCATCAAGAGCAGACACTTCAGAATATTTATCCTTCGGACAAACCACTGCACGGCAAAAATCTCCAGAGATTTAAAATAATCTTTTTAGTAACTAGAGAAAATCATCCGTATAATAACATTGTTATGTATGTTATGTCAATGAAAGAATTATGTATTGTCAAGGGGTTGCATGAACATCCGGAAAGGGCGTCAACACTCTCGTTCCATCTCTGGTGAGCTGGACAAAGCTTATAAACTCATCACCGTCATCGTTGGAATCTATAACTATATCTATGGGGGAGCCTTTTGCAAAACCTTCCAGGGTAAACTCCACCTTGAGCCACTTAGAGGTGTTGTTTTTTTTGACTACTCCGCCTCGAGCAATTGTTTTGCCTGCAGAATACATGGGGAACCAGGTGTCGTGGCCGACATCAGCGTAAAAAACTGTGAGGGTGGGGTTTTTGCCGGTGTCAAAGTCTTGGGCTATCTTGAATAACATGTGGCGCTGATTCGTTGCGCCGTTGGTTTTTCTGCATGGCAGACCGTTGAGTTCTTCAATAGCGGTCGTATTTGACCCCAGTTTTTGGGTGGCCCCATCAGAAAGTAAGACGTTTGCATCCTGAGTTTCGACAAGTTCCATCCCAAAATCGTAATTCTTTTTTCCTGTCCTGAGTGAATCGGCGGGAAATGTCTGTCTGAGCATGCTCCATACAGCGTCGGAGTTGTTTGGAGAGTGTCCGAGGAAATGTCGAGTAAATTCAAACACCGGAGCAAGGGACGGGTCTTCCAGCAGTGATGTGTGTATAAAAATAAATGAAGCCCGCTCACTCAGGGCATTGAGGCACGAAAGTCTTGCGTCTACCTTATCGCTGGTCAATTCAAAATAGAGGGGGACCCTGGACCTGTATTGTCTCATGATTCCTATCGCCGAGTGTTCGTCAGGTTTGTCCATAAGTCCCCATAGGTATGAATTGTCAGGAGAAAGTCCATTGAACTGCAAGCCTATGTCGTTGGACGCGGCGTATTCGGCTACTTGCGTCATGGGAGCGGTTTGGCGGTTCCCCGGAAATTCCTGTGACATTATCATGACAATCAAAGGGGTTTTTTTGAAACTATCTCGATAAATATCAATGATTTTTCGACAGGTGTCCGTCCAGATATCATTTGAGAAACCTTTCTCCATCCACTCCCGTCCCCCCAGGAGCATCTCTCCGTAAGTTCCTACGCCCATCTGAACGGCTGCCAGATGAGGATCCCCATCGAAATGTTCACCAATTTTTTTTACCAAGGCGCCAAGACTCTGCAGGTAGACGGGATGCCAGTAAAGTGGCACGGAGCGAAGTCGCCCATCAATATTTTCCATCACCCTGGGAACCCCGAGACGATACAGCCAAACAGGACTATGATCGGCTGTCACAATGCGCAGGATGAAACGCTTCCCCTCCTGTTGCGCCCTATTCCTGATGCGCCTTATGGGTTCTAAGTCAAAATCTCCCTGCTGACGTTCAAGGACATTCCAGTGAAGATATGCTACCACACCATCAACATAGGGAAGATTGACAATTCTATCGTTCGACCTCCAGACAGCATACTGAAAGAGACCGGAGTCTGAACTCGCCGCAGTAGAAAAGCAAAAAACCATGGCAAGTGAAAGAAACATTAGGCGATTTGAAAGATTGCGGCCAGTAGGTTTCCGGTATTTCCTGGGGAATCCGTTTATGTCAGATAGTGGTAACGGTTTGTCATTTCTAGGTTTCATTTTTCAAAATAAGGTCATAAACGCGCTCAATGGCCCGTTGGGTTTTTAGTGGGCTGAAAATTTCAGTTACGCGCTTACGCGCATTAGCGCCTAGTTCCATTCTAAGTAATGGCGCCTCAATCAGGCTTATGATCGCATCAGCGAGTGATTCACCGGTCATGTCTTCAACCATGAGCCCGCTCACTCCGTTTTCGATAGCCTCTGGAATCCCTCCAACCGGAAAAGCCACCACGGGTCGTGAGCATGCCATACCCTCCAAGACGGTGTTGGGGAATGGGTCGGGTTTTATCGACGGGACAACAACTATGTCACAAGTGGACATCAAAATATTTATGTCATTCCTGAATCCGGTGAAAATAAGGCTATCTGTCATGTTCGTCCGGGATACCATTGTCTTGAGTCTGGCTTCGAATTGCTTTTCTTCCTGACTCCAGGATTCTCCAACCACCAGCCAGCGAGTGTCCTGGTAGCGACGGTTCACAGAGATGGCTGCCTCAACAAACTGTTCATGGCCCTTCCATGAGGTGATTCTGCCAAATATCCCCACGACTACATTTCTGTCATCCCATCCGAAGGATTTCCTCGTTTGGGCTGCCTCTTCAGACATGTATCGAAATATTTCGCTGGAAATTCCGTCGTAGATTGTCCAGATATTTGTCTGATCCGAGAACTGTGATCTACATGCGTTGGAAACGGAAATTATACCTGCCAAACCTGCCTGAGCCAAAAGGTCGTAAACTTTTATCCATATCCGTGATGGAAGTATGTCTCGTATGTGCCATATTGCGGGAGTATGAGCGATTCGCCCTGCCACGTATGCGGGAACCCTGGCCAGCAATGTGTTGGCGTGGATGAGATCGACGTCATATTGACGTACTATGCGGCTCAATTTCCATGCCACCGAACCTATTCCAGCCGCATGGCCGATAGCCAGAAAGGGATTTGGAACTGAGCGGTTGAAAAGAATTGAGCGGTTTCTTTGGTAGTCCAGGAATGAAAGTGGGAAAACTGGGGTTTCACGGAGTTCGGCTTCCTCTGCAAGGGGACCATCCGGACATGCCAGCAGAGGCTTGAATCTGGAGCGGTCCAGATCATCGAGAATGCGAAGCAGACATCGTTCCGCGCCACTGATTTTGGAAGCATGGTTTACATATAGAACCGTAGTTTCAGGCTTCACTTGTAACGCCTCGACCGTATTGATCGTTATTTTTCAGTATATTATCCATGACTACAACGACGGCCAACTCGAATCCCATCACCGGAGTCATCTGAAAGTGCCATAGAGTCGGCTGAATCAGTCCTGTAAACGCGAAAGTCGGCAAGGTTGCCAATATTCCCAAGGCCAGTCCCCTAAAAACAGGGTTGCTATCGTTTCTGACAATTTTTAGGGCCAGGACGGAGCCACGGTATATGATGAATATCAGAAGAAACGTGCCCAGCAACCCAAGTTTGAATAGATAGAAAAGCCAACTGCTATGTATGTATGTAGGATCATGCTTCAGCACAGTGACCCATTTGGGGTCATTTGACCATTTCGCTCCGAGGGTATTCCCTATTATGGGACGATTTTCTATTTTTGGCCAGATAGCGTCCTTTTCCATCCGCCTTCGTTCCATCGACTGGTCCACGTCGGTCTGGGCCTTGTATATGCCTGAAAACCTTTCAAGTATTGGATCAATGATTTTTTTCTCACCGGCTTCTGTCTGGGCCAGCGCAAAGATGGCTATGGCCAGAAAGATGACCCCTACGAACCCGGAGAACAAAATTTTAATCCTTTTAAGACCTGGGGCCATGACCAAAATAGGAATCATGCCGACAAACAAAGCTATAACCTGAGTGCGTCCCTGTATCAGGAGCAGGTTTAGCGCAAGCAAGGCGCAAAGGCAAATGAGATATATTTTATTGCGCTGGTCTTTAAGGAAGATTAAAAGTCCCATTGCCATAAAAAGCAGTGAGAGCACGAGATCGGCTGAAACAAAGGTGAATCGGGGTAGAACTGATTGTCCGGGATCGACTTGGCCCATGGTGTAATACTCGATGGCTTTTCGGCCCTGAACAAATATCAGGAATCCAAGCGCAAATGTGGCCAGATAAGCCCACAGGAAACCCTTCATAACCAGGATGAGATCTTTTTCATTTCGCACCAGGAATATGACCAGGAAAAACATCGCGGACATGTAAAGGACCGGACGGAATTCTATAAGACTCTTTTTGACCTCATTACCCAATGAAACCCCCATAGCCAGGCTCAAGACGGACCATATCAACAGTAAAGCTATAGGTGTTCCAATTCTGTTCGGGGTGTAATAGGAATCCTTGTCCATGGTCCACTTCCATATTGCGCAGAGCGAAAGCAGGGCAAACATAAGGTCCGTAGCGCTAATAGTCCCGCCTGTCACCGGTAATGTTAACCCTATGCGCTGGGTGCGATCGAAAATGAACAAGACGTTGATAACCAGGAAAATGCTGATTAGACCGTAAAGCGGCCGAGCCAGAACAATGGCTGCCAGCGGGAATGCGAGAATCGATCCGAAACCTGAAAGGGACTGTGTTCCGACCAGAAGTCCACCAAGCACTGAGACTACTGCAGCCAGAACCTTTGGAAACTGTGAAGTGCTCGCCCAGTTTGAGGAATAATCAGATAGTTGGCTGGTTCCGTTCATCCACATAACTCGAGATAAAGTTCTTCATATTTCTTGACCATAGTCTCAATACTGAACTTGTCAACCGCCTTCAATCTAGCTTGTCGCCCGAGTTCACGCAACAGGGATGGGTCTCCCAAAACCCGTCCCATCGCAGATGACAACTCCTCACTATTGTCGGGTTCTACAAGAATTCCTTCCACTCCATCTGTAATCAGCTCCGTAAGACCGTCCACCTTTGTCGCCACAATAGGCAAGGCCATGGACATTGCCTCGATCACAGCTATTCCCAACCCTTCGAAAATGGAGGGGTGAACAAACAGGTCCAGGACAGAAAGGAATTCTCGCACTTTCCTTATCGGTCCCAGGAAAGAAACTCTTTCTGTCAGTTTGAGTTCAATCACCAGTTGTTCCAGTGTAGCTCTCTCTTCCCCATCTCCGGCGATAAGGAGTTGCGCGTCAGGATAGTCTGTGAGTAAAAGGGAAAAAGCTTTCAAGAGATTCACGTGTCCTTTTTGCCTTGTCAAACGAGCTGCGATTCCTATGACCGGAGAACCGTTTACACCGAATTCCGCGGAAAAAATTTTTTGCTGACTTTGGTCGAACACTTCGGGATTGAAGAAATTGGTGTCAACGCCGTTATAAATTACATGTGGGGTTCTGTTTTGTGCAGCTATGGCTTTTGACACCGCCACCGTTTGGTCAAGTATTACCGGCAACAGGACACCCCAGATCCTGTCCTTTTTGCCCGGTTTGACCCCCGGTTCAGAGACATTGTGTCTGGTTCGGATTATCCGGCTGATTCCAGCCATATAGGCTGCCATTGCCCCGAAGCGGCTGGCGTGAAAGAGATGAACGTGAACAATGTCAGGCTTGAGTCTCTTGATTAGCCTGGAAAGGCGCCACATTTCCCGCAGGGTTAGTTCGCCACCTTCCACAGGGAAAATGGAACAGGGGATGCCGGCCTGTATGAATTCGGGCAACATCTGTTCTTCTCGATGGAAATAGATTATTTCAGGCCTGAATTTACTTCGGTCAAGGCCCTTGCATAGATCGAGAAGATGACGCTCGGCTCCACCAATCCGGAAACCATAAATAAGGTAAAGGATGAAAATCTTGTGACCCTGATAGGTGTAAACGGCATCGGACATCAATTGCTCCCTAAAATCCTGGCCAGGGGTTTAAGAGGAGTTTTGGCCATTAATTGGGCCAAGAGTCTTCTGTCTTCACCATCCAGGATTCCAGACCACAGTATCAGAGCTGCAGATATCAAACAGTAAAGTCCGCCAGTAACCGACAAAACTATTAGCGTCTGTAAAAAGCTTCCGTTAACTGGCCATAACCAGAAAGCCGGTATAACTGGCGCTACAGCAAGCACGCTCAGTATAAGAGCCTTGGCGGAGAAAGCCCAGGGGAAAGGAGCCCCGTAGAGTGTGCGGCATATTCTCACCCCTGCAAAAGCGGCGTACGCCCTGCTTGTGACACTTGCGACAGCGGCGCCCTGGATTCCAAAGAATGGTATTAACGCGAAATTCATCGTTACATTTGTGATTGCTGAAATAACTCCGAGCCTGGCGTTGATCTGCGGCTTTCCAGAACTCATGAACAGCACACCGGCTGGCATTGCAGCCCAGGCGAGGATGAGAACGGACAGTATTCTTGCCGGAGTGGAGGCTTCAAGGTAGTCCGGGCCGAAAAGAAACCTCACCATGTACGGCGCCATTACAAATGAAAAGACGGCAGCCGGGAATGTAACCACGCACAACAGCCGGTAGCCTCGGTCAAGAATTCGGGATTCCTGGCCCTCATGTTTCTTTTCCAGAGAAGCAGAGAGGATTGGGAAAAGGGCAGTCTCAAGGCCGCTGAACAGATACAGGAGGGAATGAACGAGAACCACTCCGGCGCTATATATCCCCACAAATTTGAGCGGCATGTAGTATCCGAGGATGATCACGTCCGCCGAATAATAGACGGTACTGGCTAGGGTGCTGAAAAAGACCGGTATCCCGAATGACGTCATGTCCTTGAGATCGGTGAACATAGAACCGAAAATATTGGGATCATGTTTGTGCCCCTGAGTGTATTTCTCAAGTACCCAGAAGCCCGGAATGATACCGGCAAGCATCGCAGCAGACCAACCCCAGACAATACTGTCCAGGCCCCATCCCAAATAGATTAAGGCCGGAATCAACAACACCCGCAAGATGTTGGTCACCGATTCCGTGATCGAATAAACCTTGAAGAATTCCGCGCTTATCAGGGCAGCCGATGACACCATCCCTATGCTGGACAGGAATATATACAGAAGGAATAGCCTGAAAAAGGGGACTGCCTCAGGAATCAGATCTTCCCTGATCTTGAAGATTTTCTGGAGCAGGAAAGGCATCGGGAAAAAAGTCAGCACAAAAAGGATGGCTGACATAACTATTACCGATAGAACACCAACTATCGTAGCGGACCTGATTCGATCCTTGCGCTCGGAGGCCATGTGAAGGGACACCACCCTTGTGGTGGAACTTGCGGCAACCCCGCCCACAAAGAAGGTTACGAACATGATGCCGAAAGATGATAACTCAATGGCGAGCTTGAAAAGACCAAACTGATCCACGGTGATCATCCTCACCAGGATCATTTGCAAAGCCATGCCGGAGGCACGGTTCATCAGAAGGGCCACTGTGGTAAACATTGTCCCAGTGGCTATTTGCGTGGTCAGAGATTTCTTGATCTCTTTGGACTCCATCTTGGAGAGCCCCGATCTCGGATGAATCGTTTAATAATCTTTTATAATTATCTCACAATGTCCATTTATAACAAAGACAAATAAAATCTGAGTCCGGAACCGAATGTCTTTCCATCAGTGAAGAAATCCGCTGGAGTGTAAAATCCAATCGTACTTGACATTTAGCCTTAATACAAATTATTAACTATATATCAGGCATTGTCTATCACTGACTGGAAGGCTGTTAACGCCAACCAGGTTGATGACAATCTGTAAGTCATGCAGGGCCTCAATTCGCATGACGGTGATCGGTAAACTGTACCCACAATTCCAGTCCCTTCTTTTCGCCTGAAAGAATTGACATGAATATGACAGCTAAGCCCACTGAAAAGAATATTAACTTCAAGGACCGCTTCTGGGAACTATCGCGGACAGACGTCTTCCAGCGGGAAATGGACATAATATGGTCCTCCATAAGGAGCAGGATTTCCCAGGAGCAGGACAAGACCTTTCTTGTTTGTTCTTCGACCTTGCATGAGGGCAACACTACCGTAACCGTTGGCCTGGCAAATTTTGTGGCTATGCAGACGGGTAAAGACGTGTTGGTTATCGACGCCAATTGCAGGGAAGACGGCCCCCGCGACCTTTTTGCAAACGGTGGGCTGGTTCCGCTTATAGAGGAACCGCACGATCAATATGTGCTAACTTTCGACGAGTATGAAACAAGCATGCCTAACATGCGTTTTCTGACATTTCGAAATCCTGGCGCCCTGGAAACGGTGGTGGTGAACTACAGGGAGATGGAATCGTTTATGGCTATTGTAGAAAGGCGATATGATTATGTTTTTGTTGATGCCCCACCATTGCTGGATTCCAATATCGCCGCATTTCTGGCTCGTCACATGGACAAGGTCATATTTGTTCTGGCTGCCTCTGAGAGACCGGTCCCGGTCCTGAAGGAGGCCCTCGCCAGACTCGAGGATTCTAAGGACAGGGTTATTGGGGCCATTATCAACAAACGTGAACACCCAATTCCGGGATACCTCTACAGGTTTTTCCGCTGATTTTGACAGGGACTCAATGAAGCGCACACTTCTGACAGGCGCCATAATTCTGATACTGATGATTTCGGGTAAAACGCCAGTGTTAGCTTCTGATGGGCCTTTCTATCATCACATAACCCTTAAGCGAAACAAATACGTTACTTACAAGACACACTACCCTGATGATGTTTACCTTTGTTATGAGGGTGATGTGGATATTCCGTTCAGTTGCTATTACACGTTCAACAGGTTTGTTCAAATGGTTGTGGAGATTGTGCGTCCTGGTATTACCGGGTTCAGGAGAGTAGATGTCGTGCTCTACATGGGGAATGACCGAAAACTGGTCGGCATGAACCGTGAAGTGTCGAAGGTAAAGACCTTCATCGTTAATACCCCTGATGTCAGGCCATTGAGACCTTTTGAAAAAGTATTTCAGGCCCCCGAAAACCTGAATGTCCGTGTGAAAATGTATCCGGAACTGGAAGGGAAAATTCTGCGTCAGATGGATTACAGGGACGTAATAAAGGACGACAGGGTAGACAGAATACCCTGTTTAATTAAAGTCTGGTGGCAATGCAACTAGATCATCGTCCGTGCGAGACTTTTTCAAGGATGTTGTCGTAAGTTTCACAGACCGTCTGAGCAATAGAATCCCAACTCATATCCGAATGGCTTTTTCTGAAACCTGCGATTCCCATAGAAGCGGCCATGTGAGGGTTTCTCAGGAGTTTGTCTATTGCTTCGGCGAGCGCCTTTGGATCTCCGGGTTGGACAAGCAGCCCGGTCACCCCATCCTCGACCTGTTCCGGTAAGGCGCCGACATTTGTGGCTACCACTGGTCTGGAAAATGCGTAGGCCACTGGAACTATACCTGATTGGGAAGCGTCGGTGTAAGGTGTCGCCACTACGCTGCACTCCTGACACAATTGAGCTATTTCCTCTTCTGAGAGAAACTTGTCAATCAACCGGATTCGGCCGTCCCTGGCTGCAGCTAATTCGTAGGCTCCCGCGCCCTGCCCGGCTATGACTACCTGAACGTCATCGGGGAGATATTTCAGACAATCGACAAGTGTCTCAATGCCTTTGTAAGGTCTGATCCTGCCCCAGAAAAGTACCATTCGGCCCGGTATAACTCCCTGACGCACGTATTTTTCATAGAAACTATAATCACCATGTGGAATGACAACCAGTTTTGACGCTTCATATCCCTGGGTTTGGGCCATTTCAAAATTAAATTTATAATGGACAAATATTTTGCTGCTTGATCTTGCAAGCAAATTTGTTGCCATTTTCTTTCTCAGGCTGTCCCCTGAATGCGGGAGTGGATCATGAAGAGTCCACACCAGCCTTCGACAGTCCATGAAGGGGATCAACGTCGTAAGCCATATGTTCTCGTTGGTGAAATGAACTATATCCGGTTGAGGTTTCAGAATTTTCCGGATCAAACCCGGTAAAGCGGCAGCGTAAAAGGGTAGCCTCAGCAGGTTGGCTCGAGAAAAATCTTCAGGAACATCCACCTCAACCAGCATGATCTTTTGATCGATGCCTTTGTAAAACCCGGGCTCTTTGCGCGGTAAGACCAGTCGTATGTCACAGCGCCGGCAGAGCGCATTTGCGAGCGCAACCGCATAATATAACATACCCCCTTTACCGTAAAAATTGACTATGGTGACATTCATTTGTGGAATACACTCCTGCCAAGCCGTTCATAGATAAGGGTCATTTTTCGGGCGGCTTCAGACCAGTCGTATTTTTCTTCCACTGTCTTTCGAGCATTGGCGGATATCTCATCATAAAGTTCAGGGTTGCTGAGCAGCTTGCTTACGGACTCGGCAAAACCGGCTGTATCTTCAGCCACCATAAAGTCCTTACCTGGCTCAATCTGAAGCCCTTCGGCTCCTTTGGAGGTTGATATCACCGGTTTGCCCAATGCCATAGCCTCCAGAATCTTGAGACGACTGCCGCTTCCGGCCCGCAACGGGACTATTGCCAGCGATGCACGCTCATAGAATGGCTCCACACTCGGAACGTCCCCCCACACTTCGACCGATCCGCAAGCTAGATTCAGGATTTCCTGAGAAGGCTTTCTGCCCACAATGAGAACTCGTGTGTCCGGAAAAGAATTCCTGATAACAGGAAGAATCTCGTTGCAGATATAAATGGCAGCATCCTGATTAGGAAGGTAATCGAGCGCTCCGACGAAAAGCAGTACCGGTTTGCGAACCGCTGGCAAGGGTTTCAGTCTCTCTGTATCAACGCCGTTCTCAACGACACAGACTGAAGAAGGCGGTTTTTTTCGATCCAGTATCTGAGCCTTGTCTACTTCAGACATCACAACCACAGTTGAAAAGAGGTTGTCCACGCGTGGTTCGTAAAAAGACATTTTTTTCCATTCCAACCACCAGAAGGCCCTCTTTACCGGGGTGTCAGCCAGCTTATAGCTTTGAAGCGCCAGGTCGGCGTCAATGTTGTGCTTGGTCAGAATAGAAGGCATTTTCAGTTTTGACGGGAGTCGTCTGAAATATTCAGCGAGATAAGTATGTTCAATCTGTATGACATCCGGCCGGAAGTTTCTTATTTGATCCTGAAGGTACGACGTCACCACAGCGTCCTGGTATCTTGAAACATAATAAGGTCTTGTCGATGTCAGGATTGATGCGATTCTCTCTATGTTATTCAGTTCCCTGAAAAAAAAAGTCCTGACCTTTCGGCAGACCTCTAACATTTCGGGAGAACGGGTTGGTTCATCAATGTTAAGAGTAAATGCTATGAGATTAATGTCTACACTGGATGAAAGCTTGCGCATGAGATTGTACTGACGCAACTTGTCGCCGCTTTCGGGAGGGTAGGGTAATTTGGGAGATATCCAGAGTACTTTCATGACATAATACCTGCGTGTTTCAGCTCACTTGAGGATGCCTATTATCGGCTTTTATTAAAATCAGTGATTACTTCCCTGTAGAAATCTATGTATTGATCTACAATTCTATCCCATGAATATTCGGCCAAAACATAATCCCTGGCCCTCTCTCCAACTATACGGGCTTCAGAGGGATCAGCAAGAACTTTTTCCAACACGTCTGTCAGGTCATCAACAGACCTGTTTCGAAAAATGAATCCATGTCCATTTAAGGCTTCCAGGTTCTCTGGAATGTCACTAACCACGCAGCATTTGCCATAGCTCATCGATTCCAGTAAACCCAACGGCATCCCCTCTATTTCTGATGGTAATACGAACAACCTGGCGTTTGTAATCAATTCCAGAAATTTGTCATCAGTGACATAGCCTGGAAAGATTATGTTTGGATTGTCAGCAGCCATTTCATGTAGGCTGCGAATATATTTCTTCTCGAAAGGATCATCCCCTGCCACTACTAGCTTGACGGTGGTATCAAGTCTCTGAAAGGCTTCTATGATGTAATGAGCCCCCTTCTCGGGAACAAACCTTGCCGCGAACAGTATGTAATCATCCCCTTCCAGCCCCATAGACCTGATAATATTCGGCGCCTTGGGCCTTGGTATTTCAACACCGTTGGGGATATATTTGACTTTCCTACACAAAACCTTTTCGAAATGCCGCTGCATTGTTCTGGAGACGCACGTGACTGCGTTGGGAAAGTTTTTTAGAGTGAGGTCATTTAGTCTAAGGAAAATACGGGAAAATCTGCCCCATTTGGCTCTTTTCCAGAGTAAGGCATGCATCTGGACGACTGTAGGAATACCAACCCAGCGGGGGAAAGCTGAAAACATTGAGAATTCATGTATATGAAGAATGTCAAAAACTTCTTCGGTATCAACCGGTCCGCCAAAAAATTTCTTCCTGAGCAGACTAACCACATTACGAAAGAGAAGCGGGAACATTGATGAGCAGAACAGGGTTATTTTGTGAAGGTGTTTTTGGAGAATGGAAGGACGTACCCTGATTTCCATGCCCTTGTGAAGACCCGAATGTGAGCCGAACTGTGCGGCGGAGAAGACTACGACCCTGTGCCCACGTTCGACAAGTTTTGCCCCGAGCCTCTCGGTCACTGACTCAATACCACCACCGTAATCAATTCCTTTGACCGTCATGAACCCTATGGTGAGAGGTTTTTCAGGCATACCCGTTCCTCGTTAAGATCAAACAGTCACTCGAATTCAAATCATAACCCTCAAGGAGGTTTTGTTGGCTTGAAAGAAATAATCCAATAAAAATACTACTGGCGTGACCCAATCTACTGCTGTTTCAATACGCTCCTCGACCTGAAAGGACTGCCGGGATGGTTTTGAGTAGTATGACGATGTCGCCCCAGAAAGATTGGCTCTCAATGTATTGTATGTCGAGGCTCACCTGTCCCTGAAAATCTATTTCACTTCGTCCTTTGACCTGCCACAGTCCGGTTATCCCGGGTATTACATCGAGTCTGCGTCTGTCTGAAAAGGTATATTTGGCAACCTCTCCTGGAATGGCCGGCCTGGGGCCGACCATGGACATGTCTCCAAGCAAAACATTATATAGCTGGGGGGCCTCGTCTATGCTAAACCTTCGCAGGATCTTTCCTACTCTGGTTATTCTTGGATCATCCCGTATCTTGAAAATTATGTCTCCGGCCTCATTCTCAGACTGTAAACTCTCCTTCTGACTATCTGCCTCAATAATCATGGATCTGAATTTATACATCCTGAATATTTTTCCGCGTTTGCCAACCCTGTCCTGGATGAAAAAAACAGGCCCGCCGTCTTCAAGCTTGATAGCCAGCGCCGCCACCGCAAAAATCGGAGAAAATATCAAAAGGCCAAAAACCGAACCGATTATATCCAGGGTCCGTTTAAGAGCTAGTGCGCTTTCAAGAAAGACTATCCAGGCAACTTTTTTGCTAAGAAATTTGAAATGTTGACGCCATCCGGAAACTCTGGCTCCACCCCAGGCAAACTTCCTGTACAGTTTTTCAAGCAATTCTCCGTCTCTGTGAAACTCATTTGAGTTTTTGGACATTTCTTACTCAGCAGGCAAAAGTAATATGCCGCCAGAAGGTTTCCAGAGCTGCGCCAAAGTACTAGAACCCAATCAGGCTCTATATTCCGTGGTGATGCGACTCAATCTATTTTCTTTTGCGGTAGTTCAAAATGGACCCGAGAACCTCAAGCCCCAAGTACTCGGTAATTTGTTCGGGCCGTCTTATTGTTTGGTCGAGGTATGCGCTTATCATAATGAGCCCAACACCGATTATTACGCCCCCTATTAATCCAAGGACCAGATTTAGGACTTTGTTTGGTCTGATGGCCTTGAATGGAGGCAAAGCTTTGTCGATGACATAAATGGTGGCAGCCTTGTGAACACTCATCTCAGCCGCTATTCTTGCGCTTTCAAGTTCTTCAAGCACTTTTTTGTAAATCGCCGACTGGTTGTCCACGTCCCTGCGTAATTTTTCATATGTGACACGGTGTTCGACTATGTCTAGTAAATCCTTTTCAATCTCTGCGACCCGCTTCTGCATGAATTCGAGTTTTTCCCGAGAAGCTATTTGATCAACGTTTCTGGATTCAAAATCCTCGCGGATCTGTCCTTTAAGAAGGTCTTCTGCATAGGAAACCTCGTTTTGCAGCATCCCCACATCATCGAACCTCTCAGTTCTGCGCTGTTTGACATGGGCCAGTTTCAGCCTCAGGTTTTCAAGGTTATCCCTGACATGGATCAGGGAGAGATTCTTAGAGCTACTGTCAAGAGGGACAAATCGTCCACCGGTTTCTTTTTTGAGATCCTGCAAAAGGGCCAGAGCCTTGGAGCGCTCAGCGTAATCCGAGGCATACTGGTCATAAGACCCGATGAATCTGTATGATTCCGTGAAACTG
Source organism: uncultured Desulfomonile sp. (assembly GCA_937915285.1). GTDB lineage: Bacteria > Desulfobacterota > Desulfomonilia > Desulfomonilales > Desulfomonilaceae > CAITZA01. Next base: position 14,860 of record CALDNG010000040.1, read on the forward strand.
GCGGAAGTCCCCTGCTTGGTGAGTTCTATCAGCGGAATGAGTTTGGGCCCTAGTTTCAGCTCAAAATCCCTGAGTTTTGACTCACTCTCTTCCAGAAACCTCGCTACCTGGTCGGACTGGGTTTCCAGGAACCTGTAAGACTCATGGGCGTTTTTGCTTTTCAGTTCGTAATAATACTCTATGTATCGATCGGCATAGAGATTTGCCAATTGGGCCGCCAATGAAGCCGAGCCGGCCTTAACCTTTATCAGAATGAAGCTCGAGCCTCCCTCAAGAGCGCCAGGATCAATTTCCGCCTCAATGTTCTTTCTGAGGCTATCCACCATCTTGGTTTGCTGTTCGCTGGAGAGTTGATTCCAGGCTTTCTTTTCTGTGCCGTCAAGTGACTCGGGGGGCAGAGTTTCCAGGACTCTGGAGGCAACCGTATTGCTGAGAATAAGCTCCTGCTGATCTTTGAGGAAAGAAAAACGGGTATCCTCAACCTTGAAAGGATCGCCGGTCCGCTGTTCTTTTGCCCAAATCTTGGTCGAGGCCGAATAAACCTTCGGGATCAGGAAGCTGACTATCAATGCTATCAGAGGAGTGACAATGACACAGATGAAGAAGATCTGTTTTCGGGTATAGAATGCCTCTACGTAGTCCTTCAGGGACAAACTGTTTCCTTCACCCCTGTCTTTAGCTTCGAAACGCGCCACGGACTAAAGGCTCCCAATCTATGATTATTATTTCCCTTTTTCTACACTGGATATTCACAGATTGTCACGTAAAAGTCAAGAACGCTCTTTAAATCATAGAAAATGGTTCGAATTTGATCTGGCTGAGTGACAATTCATATGAAACCGTCAGGTATGCATGTTTTCAACACCCCTCACTGCGACATGTGCCCCCCACGATGCCTCACTGGTGTTCGGTTGTAGTCAGGTCGAGGGTTTGGATTCAGGGAAAAGACTTTCAATGAATTCTCTGAACATGCTAAATACGCAAGGTTTTTAGGAGATTTAATGCGTAATTTCGGCGAGGATGCCAAAGTTCTCCCAATTCAATTGGAAATCCGGTTGATATCTGGGCTTGAAGTTGCCCTATTTCCCGGTCGGATTGAGGACGGATGAATAGACTTGGGCTTGAAGCCGCATCATATTTTCTATCCCAAAGCTTTGAACCGCCTTCTCGCGGGCTTTTACAGAAAACTCATGCAACTGCTCAGGTCTCATGTCCAGGAACTTCTTCATGGCGCCGGCAATTGCATCTACATCACCTGGGCTTACCAGGAATCCGTTGACTCCGTCCGTAATATTTTCAACCAGGCCCGAGTAGGAGGATGATAATAGCGGCTTTCCCATGGCCATCATTTCCCTGGCAGCAAAAGATATGGTCTCTATTGAATCACTGAGGATGAAACCCACATCGAAAAGTGAAATGTATGGAATGACGTTTCTATGAAAACCAGCGTAAATGAACCTTTCTACTCCTAATTCGGAAGCCAGTCTGCCTAACTGTTCACCAAAATCCTTGTCTCCCAGGGCAATTATGGCGAACTTGCGTTGATTCTTCAGTTGGCTGGCTGCCTTGATGATGGTGTCTACCCTCTTGTAAGGCATTGTCCCTGCGCAGGATCCGAAACAGAATGTGTCATCGTCTATTCCGAGGCTGGCTGCCAGTTCCATATTCCTGGGAATAGGTTTGTAAAGGTCTGCGTCGATGCCGTTTTCAATCACTATGCCATTAGTAAGTTTTATGCCTGAATTCAGGCATAACCGCATGGATGAATCTGAGACAAAGATGTTCTTGTCAACCGTCCCGCCGTAAATAAGCCGGTGATAAAAGCTGTTACTGATTGTTCTTACGGCGTGATGGGTTCGGACAATCCTGAATGATCGCCTGAATGGATGACTCCAGGTTACAGTGTACAAATCGCCACCATTTGTATGAACTATATCCGGTTTGAAATCCCTGGCTATCTGTCTGAAGCGCACGAGGCTTTTAAGAACGTCGGAAATATGTCTGTAGGAGATGCCCGGGAAATCGCATTCATAGAGATGCGGGTAGGAAGCCTCCGACAGGAACCGGTATATCTGGGATTCTGCCGGAGATACGACCCCCAGGACATTTCCTGAGTGATTGAAGTGTTTGATCAGCGCCAGGATGTATGGAACGTGACCACCCCCACCTTTAGGGTGAAAGTTCGTCACCAATATTCGGGTCATTTGGTCAGTCTCCCCTAAAAGCGAGCAAGGAAAACCTTAAAATCTCATTTGTCCATGTCAGGATTCACGATTATCGCCACTAGGTGGCTTCAGGCAGTCGGGATTTTGCGCGCCATCGAATCGACGTGAGCAGATTAGTTCTTGCCGAATTTTCGGCCAATAGACCGAACACTCCGGCCGACCTGACTTCTGAAATCCTTGTAAATTCCCCTGACATGGGCTTCAGCGTATGAATAGGGCATGCGCCACTTCTTGAATGCTGAGGGAATCGGTGGGACCTTCATTCCCTGCCTTTCAACCCAGTCCAGAAGCTCGATCACCTTGGGAATGCAATACAGAAAACGTTTGTTCCATCCAATCCATGGTTTTGGTGACCCGATGAAATGGACTACATGTCCGGCGCTGAGGTCATCGAGTCGGAATTGGCTGGGTTCAGGACAATTTTCTGAAAAGAACATAACGGCATTCAGCGCAGATTCATCTGTCATCCAGTAAGCAGGGTTTCCTCTGTCAACAGCGCTATTCACATGGGGGTTGACTACCCTGCTGATCAGAGTCTCCCATTCTTCGACGAAGCGCATGTAGCGACTATGGAAAATGAAACAGTTGGAGGGACAGGTTGAAGTGACCCTGGGAGTTTGTCTGCCACCCACATCTTCCTTCCAGCGGTCCAGCACCCACGACGGCACATCACCTATACGGTCTCCCGGACGATAATATCTTTCAAAGACTGACGCATTTTCTTCCGGGGAACGTAAACGGATCTGAAATTGGTGGTTTACCGGAAGAAGAAATTCGGATATCGAATCTACCACAAAGCAGTCGGCGTCAAACCAGGCCACATATTCGGTAGAATCAGCCTTAAGCAGATAGCCGGGTTTGCGATTGTTCATAGCGAATGGGCTGTTCGAGCTGTCTTCCCTTAATTCGGCCACCGGAAATTGGGAGATATACTGTTTGGCAGCCTCATCAAAGGCTACCTGAAAAACAATAAGGTTTACGGGAAGCCCCATTTTCTGGATAGAGGCGGTTAACAGGAAAACGCCCCAAAGATAATTGACATCACATGCTGTAACAATCGACAAATCGAGTTTTTTCACTTAACACCGTCCCATGTATGCCGAGTAATTTGACATCCCGCTCCAACTCTTCATTAGTCATCCTACTTAACGGACAGATTAGCTGTCAATGTTTATTAGCGGTTACGGAAATTGATGTTCTGTAGTCCCGGAGGTCTTTGCAAGGCCGTTTAGGTCAAGGTGAGAGCACGGGACTATTCATGAAGGCTGAGCCATCAGGTTTTTCAGCCAGCAAGTTGATGGCTGCGGCGCAGGCAGCCAGTTCAACTATTGTGAACTCAGACATTGGCACAAGCTGATTGGCGTCTATGTATCGTCTCAGTATGGGATATGGGTCCAGAGTCTCCTTGCTTGGTGGATAGCTGTTTGAATCATTCTGGCTAGCCACGTAGAATGGCTGGTTGTTGGGCAGATGGGCTGTAGGCCCGAAGATCGGCAATCCTGGAAATGGCCGTTCAATCCCATCATACATGGACGGGATGTGCAGTGGATCCTTGGGAGAGCGGTAGCCAAGTCCTGTGATAAAACTCATTGATAGTGGGTTCGCGCCAAGTTGTGTGTCCAGATTCAAAAGAGCCATTTCCTGATATTTTCTGTCACCTGATATTTTCCATGCCTGCAACAGCAGAAAGGAATACTCCGAACTCTGGGTGAAAGCCCCCCATCCTATCCAGTCCAGCACATTAAGTCGGGCGGCGTTCCGGTATGGATTCTGGTTCGTGTAGCCAATTAACCTGTCCGCCTTTTCCAGCAAACCTCGCCTGATTTCCCTGCTGATGGAGCTATCGGTATTTGGCTGGCCTGAATTAAGATAAGCCCAGTATGCGTTCCTGTAGAAATCCTGCCAGGTGTTCCATCCCCACGGATGACTCTTGTTTTTTCGCCACCAGGACTCGAAGTAATCCCTGTATTTTGGTAATCCCGTCGTCCTGTAAAGCTCACAGGCAGCCCAAAGCCGGTTATCGATGTCTTCCTTGTCCCGGTATTCACCTGTTACATTTTTCGGAGGGTTGCGAAAACCTTCTTTTGGAACAGCATCCGGGTGAGTCTCCAGAAAAGCCCAGGCCTTTTCAGCCCTTTTCAGGTACTCATTTGCCAGTTTTGAGTCATAGGGTTTCCATAGCCGGGCGCCACTGGCCATGACGGCTGCGGCAAGCGCCGTGTCATGGGTTGTCTTATCAAACAGATACCTGGGCGTGTTTTCTTCTTGAGGCATTCCATGAAACCACTTCTCAGATGTCTGTTTGTGATGGACGGACCCATCAGCGGCCTGAATCCTGGCAATCCAGTCCAATTCCCATCGAGCCTCGTCCAGGAGGTCCGGAACTCCGTTGCCACTCTCAGGAATGTTCCACGCGCCATCCTGGAATTTTGAGGGCTGGATGTCATAACCGGTGAAAAGGTACCATAGAGCTGCTGCCGCTGTGGGCATGTATTTCCCATAGTCCCCTGCGTCATGCCAGCCGCCCGAAGCATTGATCATTTCTCCCGGTTTTTCTCCGGCATGGAGGGGGGATTGCGGAAGGGATTCATAAAAGACCGCGTCCAGCATACGTCCTTTTGGATCAAATTCGTGATCGAGCGGACGGGTAAAATCTTTTTCAGCATAGGGTTCAACCAAAGGGGTACCGCATCGCTGGTAATAAAAAGCATGGGCTGTAGCGTAGGCAGCCTTGTTTAAAGCGTCTTCGGATACGATTATCGGGGTGGACACTCCGATCCCCGGAATATATGCGTGGTATCGCCCCGGTGTTTTGATCGATGAAAAATCAAAACTGTAGACGTCTTCCCCTGAGAGATTCCAGTTGGCGGCTTCCAGTTTTAAGGGGACACGGAGAACTGTTTTTCCTGTCTCCACATCTAAGATAGTTACTTCCGGAATGGGCTCGGCCAAACGCATGGGGCCATAAGGGATAGAAAAAAGACCTGATAAATCCGGTGAACCTGGATGTTCAACAGATATCCAGCTTGCTGTCTCCGGAGAGAGTGTCAGCAATGTCCCGTTTGATCCCGCAGCCCAGAAACGGCGAGCGTTCTGGCGTGTAATCCCCCTGATTGAATGCCCGCTTGGGGCTAGTGAATTCCTGAATTCAGAGCTGTTTCCAGGTTTGTGCCAGATTGACCCATCATCACCTGCAACCCAAACACTCCCCACAGGATCAACACTCATACACCTCAAGGTCTCCTTGAGTCCTGTTGGAACTGGAAAGGTTTTCCACTTGCCCTGGGAACGAACCAGCACAACTCCATTTTCACCTACGACCCATAGCTGATCGGAATCACCGCCACCGATGGCATGGAGGTTAACTCTCACTCCACTACGTTCCTCAACCCACTTTTTGCCATTCCACCTGAGAATCACCCCAGAGTCACCCACAGCCCAGGCAGAGTCCCCTGAGCCTACCCAAATCCCGTTTAATGTAACGTTGAGGCCTGTTGGAATGAGCGCCCATTTCCCCTCATTTTTTCTAAGTGTTATACCATTTGCGCCAACGGCCCATGCGTCGCCCTGGGGTCCAAACCCTATGCCATGTAGATTCTCACGTGTAGGGGACTCGATCCTTGATAATTCGGAACCGTTCCAGTGTAGTATTTCACCTTTGTCCCCCATGAAGTAAACATCTGAATCCTTTAGGCCGGAGACGGCTCTTAAATTTATGGCGCCTGGCGCAAGAATTTTCCGCCAGCCAGAAGAAGAGGTCCATTTGAGTAGCGTCCCCCGCTCGCCCACGGCCCACGCGCTTCCCCCGAGATCCCCAAAATAACCGCCTACATATCCCGTTTTCCTGGCTTCCGGAAGATAGCCCTCCTGGTTGACCTTTATGTTATGGTTTGAAATGGCCCTGTCCTCATAAGTGAGGAGTAATTCAGTCGCTGCTATCTGATTGCAAAATTCGTCCTCTATCCCCTTCATGTTCAGTCGGTATGTACATCCGTTTTTCATTGGAAAGGGAAGTCGAACGAAAATTGAATAGCGTATCAAGGGAATCTTGCTCGGGGTGAACCCGTGAACCCTGAACTGGATACCAAGTTCCGCAGGATGTGAGGGGGTTTTATAGGCCGGATCGGAATCGCTTGAAATTGTGTAGTTCTCAGGATTTCTGACACTTTTTTCAAGCCATCGCCTTGAAAAGGTAAGCCTGATCACATCACTGGTCTCTGGAAAAGGGCCCCATTCGCCATCGGTATGGATGAAAGGGAGTGTTGTCAGAGAGAGCTTGATTCTGTCTACAAGGTAAGTCCTTCGATCCCTGTCAACATTCCATTCAATGCTTTCAACATCGCCCAAATCCCATTCGTCGGTCTTGAACTCAGAGAGAGGAATCTTAACCAGCCTCAACGTTTTGTCTATCGTATGATCGCTGATGTAGTCCCTGATTCGGACGGTTTTTGATTTATGATTCCATGTCTTCAACTGGACTGTTGGCTCACCGGGATCAGGACTAAGGCTGCTAAAATAGAACTCCAGTTCACTAAAGCCGGAGAAGTCTTTTCGGGAACTGTTTCCGCAATGAAATCGGATTGTGGGATTGTGCCAAGGGTCTGGGGTTAGTCGCAGGGCCGAGCCTCCGTCAATGCCCTGGCCTGGGGCCATGGATATGTATTTCAGGCAGTCACGGTTGAACTCTCCCGCAAAAAGCAGTTCTCCATGGAGACATTTCGAGTTACCTAGCGCGTAATTATTCGAGACCTGAAAAATAAAGAGAGTGAGGAATAATACCAGGAATCTATAGAAACAATTCTTGTTCATCTTTATCAACTTCCTTCATGCATGTCCTGATCTGTTTTGCCAGAACACTGGCGCCGGGTTCTTTTAATATTGTCATGTGTGAACCTGGAGCCACGAAAATCTGAAGGTCTGGACTCATCATCTTCCATAGTTCATCAAGTTCCGGGACCTGTCCATCTTCGAGTGTATCCCCGGAAAACAATCTGATCGGGCACGGGACAGACCCTTTCAGACGGTAATGAACAGCAGCCTCGGTGTTAATTTTATAAGTTTTTGGCCTGTTCACCAGCACTCCAGCGTCTAATTCTTCTGCGGGATCAGAGCCGTTGTCGCCCAACAGGATTCTTTTCCAGTAACGAAGTTTACTCAGGGCAAAAAACTTCCAGGCCCTTGGCCCTAGTTTCAATATACCCTTAATTTTGGTGTAATTGTAGAGAAAGGCCTTCTCAGTCATTTTAGGGAATGCTGTTTCTATCAATAAAAGCATGCTTACTTCAATGTCTCTTGCCAGCATCTGATAAGCCATTTCAAGAGCGACCAGTCCACCGTAACAATATCCGGCCAGGCAGTATGGTGGGGATGGTTTGAATGCTATCATCTCATCAATGTAGAAACGGGCCATGTCTTCTATGGTCATGTGGACTCTGGAAACATCCCTAAGCCCCAATGCTTCGAATCCATAGCATGGTTGGTCATTTCCAAGTCTGTGTACAAGATTGACATAGCCCAACAAATCCCCCGGTTCTGCATGCACAATGAAAATGGGCGGACGCGATCCGTTTGGCTGTAACTCGACGAGACATTCGGTGGTTCCGGAGCCACTGGACGGTCTAGTCGTGGTGATGATTCTGGATTGCGCTTCTATTGTGGGATTCTGGATAAACTCAATTGGTGATAGGTGAAGCCCTGCCTTGTTCACCCGGTCTATGATTTGAAGGCTCAAAAGAGAATGTCCGCCAAGTTCGAAAAAATTGGTGGTAACTCCGACAGTTTTTACTCCAAAAACGTCCTGCCAAATCTCGGCCAGAAAATATTCCATTGAATTTCGTGGTGCAATTATATGATCAGAACCTCCCTGTTTGGATGATTCAAGCTCAGCAAGGGCTGAAGAATCTATTTTACCGCTTGAATTAAGAGGGAATTCACTCATGAGAGTAAATTTTGAGGGAATCATGAAGTCGGGCAATTTTTCCCCGAGTCTTTCTCTCAAGCTGGAAGTATCAATTAGAACGTCTTTTCTTGGAATTATGTAGGCAATAATCTGTACAGGATCAGGCTCCTGTTGAAAGGCCATAGTGTAGACTTCAGCTATTTCTGGTAGCTGACTTAAGACAGAATCGATTTCATTGAGTTCTACTCTGAAACCACGAATCTTCACTTGGCGATCCAGTCTTCCACAGAATTCGATTTGCCCATCCTCCAGGTATTTTGCCCGGTCACCTGTTTTGTAAAGCCTGGCTTCATCGCATGATTCGAAGGGATTGGAGATGAAGCTAAGCGCTGTTTTTTCGGGCAGGTTAAGGTATCCCGTTGCAAGGCTTCTTCCACCTAAATAGAGTTCCCCTGTAACACCATGCGGCGTCGGGTTCATGTTCGCATCCAGGATGTAGGCTCGAATGTGTTCCAAAGGCCTCCCGATCGGAACCTGAGAATTTTCTGCCGCCAGTGGCTTCCAGTAGGTCAAGTCTGCCGCCGTAGCTACGACCGTGGCCTCGGTAGGACCATAGGTGTTGATAAGTCGGACAGATGGGGCCGCTATACTGTTCCAGGCTATCACTCTGTCAGCCATCGCCTTCTCACCACCGATTATGACCATCCTAAGGGTTTGTGGAAGTTGAATAGACTCTTCTTCAAGGGCTCTGGTTAACTGATGCCAGAATGCTGTGGAAAGGTCGAGAATTGTGATTTTGAGTTTGACACATTCAGCCATAAATGAGGTCGTGGACTGAAGTGTTTTATCCGATCTGAGCGCAAGGCTCGCGCCGTTGCATAGGGTCATGAAGATTTCTTCAACACTAGTGTCAAAACTAGGCGACGCCAATTGTAGGACAGTGTCATCCATGCGAACATCGTAAAACGTACTGATGGAAATAACAAAGGTCGCCAAGGCGCCATGATCTATTATCACTCCCTTGGGTCTTCCCGTTGATCCAGAAGTGTAGATGATATAGGCCGCCTGTGACGCCTCTGGCTTATTCGGAATCTCCGAATCAGGCAACCTCGCAACCTCCTCCCAGTCCCTGTCTATGCAAAAAATTTCGGGTCGATAATCGCCAGAAAAATAACCGATGGTCTTCTCCAAACGAAAGACATTTTCCCGATCCGTTATCACGACAGACGGACGCGCGTCTTTCAGAATGAATTCTATTCGTTTTTCAGGGTACTTCGTGTCTATGGGAACGTAACAGGCTCCCGCCTTCAAGACCCCAAGTATCCCGAGAATGTTGAAACGGTTGGGCTCTAACATAAGCGCTACCCTGTCGCCAATCCCAACTCCGCGGTTCTGCAAATATCTGGCGATCAGGCCGGTTTCGCGATTCAAACGGTCGTATGTAACCTCAAGCGTTTCGCCGGATTCTTCATGAGCATCTATCAACGCGACTTTTTCCGGATATTTATCCGCCATCTGTTCAAAGAATTCGACGACACCACAATAGGGGCCATCAATAGAGTTACAGCTTCCACTCCATTTGTTTATGAGAACGTCTTTCTCTTCACTGGTTAAAAGTTGCAGTTCGGAAATCCGGACGCCGGGGTTTGCGCAGGCATCTTCAAGAAGGATATGCAGGTGTTCGTGGAGGGCTGAAACAGATGACGGATTGAAAAGATCCCTGCTGAAATCCGTCACCAGCCTGATTTCTTCATCCAACTCACACACCGTAATAGTCAGATCAAAGTCTGATCGGAATATTCTGACTTCAATAGGTTCAAGCTCAATTCCTGGAACATCAACAAAATGGTCCTCCTGGTTTTCGGAGATCATCATGACCTGAAAGACCGGTGTCCTGTCGATGTGTCGGGCAGGTTTGACATTTTCGAGAACTACTTCAAATGGGATACACGAGTTAGCTAAAGCATCCGTGATTTCTTTTGTGACTAGCCTCACGAGATTACGAAAATCGGGAACCTCTTGTAAATCGGTTCTAATGGCTATCATGTTTTCGATAGAGCCGACGATTTCCCGATAGCTAGCGGCGTCTCTGTTTGGAGTCACCGTTCCAACACAAATATCATCCTGATTGGTCAGACGACTCAGAAGCGCGGCTAACCCGGCGAATATGACCGTGAAAACCGTGGATCTCTCATCCTGCGCCATTTGCTTGATGTTTTGCGACAAAACTGAACCCAACGGTCTGGTTGTCCGAGCCAAAATATAATTCCGGGCGGAGGTCCTTGGAAAATCTGTTGGTATGCCAAGAGGCTCTGGTATGGTCCTGAATTTATTCATCCAGAATTGTAAACAGGATTGACCCTCTTCTGACTTGATCCACCCCGATTGATCCAGAACGTAATCTTCGTATTCAAGAGGAGACTGCCCGTAAAGATGTGTGTGTTCACCAATTAGTTCTGAATAAGCTTCCATCAAGCGCCGGACGATGATCTGGGCTGACCATGAATCCGCAATGATCTGGTGAATTGTGAATACCAGTAGATGATCTTTGTCGCTGAGCCTAAACACTTTGCATCTGAATAAGGGACCAAGACCCAAATCGAATCCTCTTTCGGATTCCTTCAAATAAAGATTTGTGGCCTCTGAGAAACGTTCAGCCTCCGGGACAGCAGTCAGGTCAACCTGTTCGAGTGAAACTTGACCGGAGCCATTGACAAGCTTGGTCGGTTCGGGAGTATTCTGGTGAAAAGTGGTTCGCAAAGCCCGGTTTCGTGATTGGACCAGGTGAAGCGCTTTATTTAAGAGGGCAAAATCCAGGATTCCGGTTAGGCGGTATATCAGGCTGCAATTGTAGGCCGGCGTTTTTGGATCAAGCTGGTCGAAGTACCATAACCTCTTCTGAAAATCGGACAGTAGACTTTCCGTCGGGATAATAGAGTGGTCACGGGTCAGATTTTTATCTACCATGCTGTATTTCTCCGCAGGATCCGCATCGATCAATCAAGCTTGATGAGCGCTCTGTATTATAGGTTTAAATTCTAGGGTTAAAGCGGAATGTTCAAAAAACTTTTTTATCTGTATTATCGTGACAACAGCGGTTTTCGCCCCGAAACAATGTGGCCACTTGTTAGAGGTCGAATATGAACAATTCGCGTGACATGGCTTGTAATCTTGAGCCACGCATGGAATTGAACGACAACATGATTCATTTATGGCGTGTGTTTTTACCTGGACTTGAACACTGCCCGGATAAATTAAAAAAAATACTATCAACTGAAGAAAATAACTATTGCAACAAGTTAAGAAATGCTGCCCAGAGAAGTCGCTTCATTATCAGAAAGGCTATACAAAGACTGCTGATAAGCAAATATATCCCATTGATTGCCGAACAAATCAAGTATTCTTTTACGCAATTCGGTAGGCCAATTGTAGCCGGAGGGAACTTTAACGAGAACGTGGAATTCAATATTTCCCACTCCGGAGAATGGCTGTTAATGGTATTCAGCAAACAGCGCTTGATAGGTGTGGACGTGGAGTATCTGAAAAGGGACTTCCCGACGCTTGCGATCGCTGAACGTTTTTTTTCTGCAATCGAGGCCCAGGCTGTAAAAGCCTGCGCTGGACACGAAGAAATTCGGGCCTTCTTTACAA
>CALDNG010000041.1 GCA_937915285.1 uncultured Desulfomonile sp.
TTCAGCTCCTGCGATGGCCGCGCTATTGTTATTTGACAGGAAGAAAGCGCACGCTCTTCCAAGTTCTGATGACTAAGACTCCAAAATTCGTTTTAAGAGCCCTGAAAAAGTATATATAGTCACTAGATTCGAATATGTTGAGTTTTTTGGAGTGAGAATCTCCAGAATTTTTGTCAGTAGTTGGAGTCTCCGTTTCTGCAACATGGCCCTTGGGAGGAAACAAACATGAAACAGGATGAACAAAACTCATTTGAAAACAAAACATCAGTTGATGAATCGCAATTGTCGGACGAGCGCCGCGATTTCCTAAAGAAATGTGGTAAATTTGCAATGTATTCAGCCCCCGCGATGGCTGCGCTCCTGTTATTTGATAGCAAGAAAGCGCACGCTGAAGATTCGAGTCGAAACTAAGACTCCAAAATTCGTTTCGAGAGCCCTGAAAAAGTATATATAGTCACAAGATTCGAATGTGTTGGGGTTTTGGAGTATGAATCTCCGGAAATTTTGTCAGTAGTGTGGGTATCCATGTCTGCAACATCGCCCTTGGGAGGAATCAACCAAGAAACAGGACGAACAGAGTTCAATTGAACACAAAACATCAGTTGATGAATCGCAATTGTCGGACGAGCGCCGCGATTTCCTGAAGAAATGCGGCAAATTTGCGATGTATTCAGCTCCTGCGATGGCCGCGCTATTGTTATTTGACAGGAAGAAAGCGCACGCTGACTCTAAAGTTTAGTAACCTTGACAGTCCCAGTAGATCTTGATCCGTTGTGACTTGAACAGAGTGCATTTCCCCCTCAAAGTGGCTTATGGTATCATCAATTTGGTTCTATTCGATTCAGGCCGCCTGTTCAAAATGATTGAGGCGACATGGATTTTGCCAATTCCTTAGCCTTATGCTAGAAATTCGTGATGACACCCGGAAACGAAAAGGGCGCATTTCGCAAAATATGGTCTGACCAGTTACGCATAGCCCTGGTTTACCCGAATTCCTACCGTTTAGGCATGTCAAACCTGGGCTTCCAGCATGTCTATCGTCTTCTCAATTCCTCGGACAGGTTCGTAGCGGAAAGATTTTTTTTAGAACCTCCGGTCGAATCAAAAACAAGACCAAAATCGCTTCCGAAACTTTTGTCGCTTGAGTCATCCAGGCCCCTCAGGGATTTCCACGTCATAGCCTTCAGCCTTCCGTTTGAAAATGATTACCTGAATGCGCCGCTGATCCTGAATATGGGCCGGGTAGAGCCTCTGTCCCGTAACAGGTCATCTTCTGACCCGATAGTCCTGGCAGGTGGGGTATCAGTATCAATGAATCCGGAGCCATTAGCCGCCTTCATGGATCTGTTTCACGTTGGTGAAATATATGATGTGGAGGCTCCGGGAGGCCTTTTCAGGCTCATTGCCGAGATTATCCTTGAATATGGGCCGGGAGTTGACAGGGATTTCCTTTTTGAAAGCCTGAAGCAATGCCCCGGTGTTTATATCCCATCCGCCTATGAATTTGTTTCTGATGGCAAAGGGCTGATAGACTCGATCACCGTCCTGGACGGATATCCGGAGAAGATCAAGGCTCTCAAGGCGGACTGGGAGAATTGTGAGATGCCCAGATCTGTCATCACATCTCCGGACCTGGAATTCTCTGACACCTGTCTGGTCGAAATCAATCGTGGCTGCTCAAGGAAATGCCGTTTTTGCGCGGCGGGTTGGATTCATTCACCCGTTCGTTACAGACGCTTCGAGGCCATCACGCCAATAATAAACGAGGCAATGGCCTCAGGCCTAAGACTCGGACTGGTAGGCTCGGATCTGGCCAATCATCCTCAACTACAAGATATCATAGCGTTTATACTTGAAGGCGGTGGAAAATTCTCTTTGTCATCCATTAGGCCCGAGGGTATGAGCGAATTTATGATAGACGCTCTTCTGAAGACCGGACAGAAAACCGCAACTTTGGCGCCTGAAACAGCCACGCCGAGGATGAAAAACGTGATAGGCAAACGAATACCACCTGAGACATTTTATGGAATAATTGCGCGGCTTGTTGAAGCAGGTATTCCGAACATTCGTTTGTATTTCATGATAGGCCTGCCGGTTGAGAAAGATGATGACGTTCAGGAAATAGTGGATTTTGCGCTTGAATGCAGGTCGATATTTGTGGAAGCATCCAGGAAAAGGGGGCGTATCGGCGTCTTGTCCATTCAAGTTAACCCTTTCATCCCAAAACCATGGACTCCATTTCAGTGGTCCGCTCTAATTGGCAAGGATTCTCTGGAGAGGCGGATCGAAATTCTGAGAAAGGGCCTTGGAAAGGTGAGCAATCTCTCATTACGCATTGAGTATGGGCGTGATTTCCTGATGCAGGCCCTCCTTTCGAGGGCTGATAGAAACCTTGGGGAAGCCCTGCTCGGCGATACCAGACCCTCAAAATTGACTGCGCAGAGTCTCGAACGTGCAGGTGTCGATGTTCAGAGGTATGTTTACCGTGAGCGTGGAGAGACGGAAATTTTCCCGTGGGACATTGTTGATCACGGCACAGATAAAAAGGTATTATGGAAAATTTACAGGGACTCTCTGAAATCTTGAGAATAAAAGGAACTTCTGGCATGTACTTTCCGGTTATAGACAGGAAAAAGTGTAATAATTGTAAGGCCTGCGCCTACATCTGCCCAAAGCATGTTTTTGACGCCGACTCAGAAATGATTGAGGTTGCTGATCCAACGAACTGCAACGGTTGTCAGGCATGTGTGGCTGAATGTCCTGAGGACGCCATCAGGGTCGATGAATTATGACAAAACCTGTAGATTCCATTGATAATGAATCTCTTTTATGTTTAATAGAGAATCGCATTGGAACAGATAGTTTTTGTACGCAATAGCAAGAAATTACAAAATTGTATTGAAGCACATACTGGAGGGAAAGGATGTCTGACAAGAACTCGGTTGTCGGTGTTTATGAAACCCATCAACAGGCTGAGGATGCGATCAGGGAGCTTCAGAAATCCGGTTTTGACATGAAAAAGCTTTCGATTGTGGGGAAGGATTATCACACAGAGGAGCATGTAGTTGGTTATTACAACCTCGGTGAGAGAATGAAGTCCTGGGGAAAGCTTGGCGCCTTTTGGGGTGGAATATGGGGATTTCTGTTTGGCGCAGCCTTTTTCTTCATTCCAGGCGTGGGGCCGGTCGCTGTTGGAGGCCCACTTGTGAGCTGGATCGTCGGCGCTCTCGAGGGAGCAGTGGTTGTTGGTGGTTTAAGCGCCCTTGGAGCCGGGCTTTTCAGCATCGGTATCCCGAAAGACAGCATAATCAAATACGAGACCCAGATAAAGGCCGACAAGTTCGTAGTCGTCACGCACGGTTCAGAAGATGAAATGAAGAAGGCCTATGAAATTCTTGCCAAGACCAGCGCTACCGAAATAAATCAGCACTTGCAATCGTCCTAAAAAAACACAAGCCGGATTCAGCCCTGGCGCCGGTGTGTAGTGGCTGAGTCCGGAAGCCGTTTGAAATTGGTGGCTGGCCTTAGAACCAAGTTGTTTTTTGAAATGCCTGTATCGGTCTCAGGTCCTGCAATCCTGAGGTGTTAAGCGCCAACCCACATCTCAGGCGTCTTCGGAACGACGGCCGGCCATGCTTGACCTGGGAATGACACGCAGGCTGCGTTTTTTCTTTTTCGCTGAACACTTGGCGCAGACACCGACCATCTGGGATGCCCTTATATTTAAATCACCCCAGTGTTTTACCTCTTCCGGAAGACTCAATTCATCAAATTCCGGCCACCAGAAATCGGTAACAGTGTTGCATTCCGTACAGATCAGGTGATGATGAGGCGCCATATTGGCGTCAAACCTTGATTTGTCGTCAACTACCGCAACCTTGAACAAAAGCCCCCACCTTTCCAAGGATGAAAGGGTCCTGTAAACGGTGTCAAGCGATATCGTAGGCAGTTTTGCCCTCACGGTATGATAAATGTCCTCTGCTGACGGGTGCTCTTTGCTATGCAAGGCCACCCGATAAATTTCAAGCCTTTGCGGAGTCACCTTTATGCGGTGATCGCGGCAGACCTTCCTGAAGTTCTCTACTGTATCTGCTTTCACTTTAAATCTAACCTTCTGTTTTTATGTTCCATTGTAAAGCTTATGATTTACATTTATGTAACTGTTGTCAAATCTTTTTGACAAATGAACGTGGGTAAACCGTCAATTCTTTACAATTTCAATGCAATAACCGTTTGTGTTGTCGATTTTATTCTGGCCCGTCATAGCCGTAACCTATCCATCTGATGAGATTGCATTGGCAGTTCAAATACTGGACATTGCCATTATTCTGCCGGACTGTTAGTCAGGTTTACTTATCTTCTATTTCTTTTCCAGCATGCCGAGGAAACTGTCAATCTGGTTCTCCAGGGTTTCTACGGAATACTGACGTGTATCATTCTGATCGGCCTCCATAATGACTCCTGGGACACCGGTAATTTCCGTTACCGCCGCTCGCACCTCCTGAACATCCTGCGATATCCATTTACAGCTACGATTTGAATGATACAGAAAACCGTCTAGCTGATAGTTTCGGGCCAGTTCCACATAATTGTCGACCCTCGATCTGAAATGCAGATTGAATGTGTAAAGGTACTGTTTTGTCCAATCGTCCAGAGGGTCATCCTCGCTGACTGCAAGCTTGCTCCATGCCCATGTATATATTGATGTCACCAGGGCGGCCCCGCGATCACTCAGGAATGTAGAAAGCCTCCCGAGTTCAGGCCAGATCGGCAGATTATCCCAGAAAAGTCGGTATTTCTCATTTTCTACAGCGCTCACTCCAGCGGCAGAACGTTCTTCAAGCTCAGAAATCAGGCTGGAATAGAAATCAACCGCTGTCTGTGTTCCCCTTTGCGATACCATGGGAAACATAGCAATGAACTGATCGAACACCGTGATTGGCGCAGGCCGTTTCATGCCAAGTTCCAGCATACGGGTCCACAGGTCTGAGGCCTCTCCTGAGAGGCGGATGGTTTCCCTGAATTTTGACTCATCCAGCTTCTTGCCGCTCATTTCTTCAAGCCGGCCCTTGAGGTCCACAAGTTGGTCCCTGACATATTTTTCTGCCTCAGCGTCCGGAGCGCCGTTATCCGAGTGAGGCACATCAATCAGGATGATAGGCGCCGAATACATCCGACTCAGGACCTCGAACCATTTTGTCAGGGTTCCGCATTGACAGTTTGAAACCAGGATGAGATCCGGTTTGGGTAATCCCCAAGTTGGGCTTATCCCTGCCTTTATTGAGCCGATATCGCAGCGCGCATAGGAACACAGGTCCATGGAATAGCCTATGCCTTCAGCCGCTGGCGACACTTCAGCGGCCATCTTTCGAGCCCCGACTATGGCCGCATGGTTCTCGGGATATACCGGGAACATATCCAGGGCGTAGAGCATCTCCACCGGTGTGAAAACATTGCAGTAAACAACCTTCCGGTTGTTCTGGCCGGCCATGTGCGCGGCGGTGAAATACTCTGCCGTGACTTTCTTTATCTGTTTAAGGGATTTTATGGGCTCCATCTTCCCTGAATTTCTCCTGCCATCATAGTAGGGCGGTCTTTGGCCGCCGTCTTTCCTTAAAACAAACCCATGGGAGGTTTACGGCTACTTTTGACTTTGAAACCAATGTCGGAATGGCGGTCTTTGGCCTCCGTCCTCCCATAATTATGAATACATTTCCGTTCCGAGAATCTCGCGAAACGCTTCGAGTCTTAAACGCAACTGTCCCACTGAAAAACTCCGTGCCGAAGTCTCCAGAACCAGGTTGGGGATGGACTCCTTGGAGAGGGCGTTCACCAGATCAGGGGTATCAAAAGCCGCGGCCTCACAAAACTTGGGGTTGAGAATGATTACACCCGAAGCTCCTGAATCCCTGACTCTTCCGATAAAATCCCTGACCAGCCCTGAAGGTTCCACATGGTAGCCTGTGTAGGGTATGCTGGTCATGATACGGTCGGCCAACGCTGCAAACGGGTCTCCGTTCAGGGATACAGTTACCGCCACCGACCTATGCCCGGCAGCAGTCTCATCTTCAGCCAGCCCCATGCCAAGCTCATCCATCATGCCGGCGATCTGTGGGGGATCCCATACCTTTCCCTTGACGTAAACCCGTTCAAACGAGCCCGAAGCCTCATCCGGAGAATCCCATGGCAAACCGTTCATCCATTCAATGTGTTGGGTCCTGTCGGAACGCAAAGCGGAATTGAACA
>CALDNG010000042.1 GCA_937915285.1 uncultured Desulfomonile sp.
GAGCAGGTGGCTGTTAACCACCTTGTCCGTGGTTCGAGTCCGCGCTGGGGAGCCATAACGGGACAAAACTGGGCACCATTTCAAAATGGGCCGGTTTTGTTGACATAGCAAGTGCGCCTGCCAGTGCAGCATAGCTGCCGGTTAGGCGCACTTCCTTTTTATTCACCCAAATCTCATCCACCAGCAATTTCAAGTATTCCTTCCCGAAGTTTGAGCCTTTTTCGAGCAGTTTCTCTTTGAGAGCAGTGCAAAACGCCCTGATACGTTTCACCCCCAGGTTGGCAAGAGGAAGTCCTCTCTGTCTCTGCAGTCCTGCTATCTCAGCCAGAATTCCCTGACGTCTTTCCTGGTGGCTGTTGACCCGTTCCTGCAAGGTGCCATCAAGAGGTAATAGTCCCTTCTCAACAGCCTCATAAAGGCGTTCAGTCTGTACCTTGATGTTATCCAGCTCTTTTTTAAGCTTTTTCAACTGCTCTTCGTGTTCCGAACGGGAATGTTTCAGATTGCGATGCAATTCCTTCAGCATTGTTTCCACCCGTTCAGGGATAAAGATGCTATCTGCAATCGTTTCTAAGACAAGAGTATCGAGCTTTTCCATGGGAACATTGCTGTTGGTGCAACTGCTCCCAATGGCCAGGTTGTTGATCCGGCCGGTGCATTTGTAATATCGGTAGCGGCCTCCCTTGCCAGTAGCAATGGTCATTGTTGCGCCACAGGCCCCGCACTTGACCAGACCAGTCAATAGCGTTGGTGAGTTTGCCACACGGGGCGGCACTACAACCGGTGAGCGACTTTCAAGTCTCTGTTCAACCTGGGCAAAAATTTCAGGGCTGATTATCGCCTCTACCGTGGCAGAGATCCATTCGGATTCCGGTTTGAGCCTGTGGGTTTTCGCTTCCATCTTGTTGAATGTATATTCACCCAGATATAGGCGGTTCGAGAGCATTTCATGAAGAAAAGTCTTTCGCCACCTTTTCCCTCTCATGGTAAGGCCCTGACTATTCAAATGTGCGGCAATCCCCTTAACACCCAGCATCTTCCCACGACAGCCGGCCAGGTATAGGCCGAAAATCCTGGAAATCATGGCGGCTTCCTCCGGATCAATCTCAAGACGTTTTTTCTTGCCTTTATTCCCAGGGGAAGCGACTTCAACTTTGCGAAAGCCATAAGGAGGGGTTGATCCGTTGAAAAATCCCTGCCGGGCGTTTTCCTTCATTGCCCTCAAGGTGTGCTTGGCGTTTTCCTTGCTCTGGTATTCGTCAAATAGGCTGAAAATCCGCCGTGCCATCTCACCCGACGGATCATCGCTTGTCTGCTGTGTGATGGAAATGAGTTGCACCCCGGCCCTCTTTAGTTGTCGCTCGTAAAGACCGAATTCTATGGAATCTCGGAAAAACCGGGAAAGGCTGTGAACTATGATGGCATCAAAGGGAGGAGGATATGCGCAGGCTTCGCCGATCATCTGCTGAAAGACTGGTCTCCGGTCATCAGTGGCGGATGCTCCTGGTTCGACATACTCCACGGCCACGCTATTATTACTCGCAGCACACCATTCCCGCATCTGATATAGCTGATCCGGAATGGAAAGTTCCTTTTCCGCCTGCTTGCTGGTGGATACACGCGCATAAAGAGCCACGATCATATGTTCATTCCTCCTCTTCCTGCTGAAGCACCTTCATCAATACCTCGTCGAAGTAGGACCGGATCAGTTGCACCTCTCTGGTGGAGACTGGCAGTATTGAAAAGTCTGTAGTGAACGTTATTGTTATCTTATCAGAATCCAGCAGTTTGCTCACGCATCATACACCCCTTCTTTGCCTTGTGTATTCCTGCCCTGGCCTTACCTTTCCTTACTGCTCAACACCCGTTCTAGTTCCTTGCCCAACCCACTTTTACCGAATTCGTCCAACGTTAATTTCCTGAATATAGGAAACTTGTCCTGGGGCAATGATAGTTCCGCAAGATCAAGAATTTTCTTCACCCGTGCATTGACAAGCTGCAGTATAAGATCGTGCGTAACCATGCGGCCCGAGTTCCCTTAAAATACTTCGCCAAAAATCGCTGATTCCAGTTTTTTCTTTGCCTGCTTGTTGCTTCGTGTAGGCATTCCACAATTCATCACCGCCTTTGCTGGCGGTATCGATAGCTTCACATAATCGAGATTATCCTGCATGGTCCGAAAATCATCTTCATATGTCTGAAGGCTGTAACGTTTGTCGGGTACGAACGCCGGATGTTTCAGCGGCCAGATTTTTAGTTCCAATCTTGTCTCGGTCACACCATATCCCAGCACCCTGACAATGCAGTTCATGGGTCTCAGGTTTTTAATCTGGTCTGGCATGTATAAAAGACGCTCCTTGTCCTCCTGCCGAATAGAGGTTGAACCTCTGCCGTCCTTGGCAGCGATCGAATAATTCTGCTTTGGCTGGCTGACTTCTTCTTTACCGAGATTAGTCGATAACTCCTCCGCTGTCCTGTCATCGGCCACAGAAAAAATGGTCGCCGTATTACATGCGTTAAAGATTGCCCGTCGTCCGGTCTCCTCATAAACGGCATCAATCAAGTCGAAGGACTGAGTGCCAATGATAACGCTCGCACCATAACTCGGCCCCACATTCAGCAGTTCCTCAAGCTTCGGCAGCTTGTTCAATGCGGGGAGCTCATCAAGAAAATACCAGATACGCCTTGCTCGGTCCTGTTCAAGATCAAAGTGGTGCGTCATGAACAAGTCAATAAATAGGGTCTGGACAGGCTGCAGGGATTTCTTCATCCGATTGCCGGACAGGATAAAAATACTTCCAGCCCCTTCGCGCAGGTACCGGCGGATGGAAAAATTGCCGTCGTTTTTTGCCATCAGTTCAAACGGCTTCACATACACCATCAAAGTCACGTAGAAGCTGTGTGACGTGGATGAGTCAGTTCTCTCCAATAATCCAGCTGCTCTGCCGCAATCAGGCGTTGCAGACAACTTCCCGTACATTTGCTCTACAGAAGAATTCAGGACAGTCCAAAGGCTGGCGTTTGACCGATTGGTATTTAGCCACCAGTACTTCATCAGCCCAGCAAGTATTTCCCGGGCTCCCTTATTCCACGGTCCCTTGTTGTCCGAGATGGTTTCGGGAATGATCCGAGCTGCGATGTCGTCAAAATCGGCAAGACTTGAGAGGTCATTCGAAAGGCTCCATTTGATGCTTCGTGCGTCGCCAGGACAAAATATATAATCTCTCCCATCATCGTAATGCGTGGTCACGAAATCTTCCTGCTTTGCGCACCAGATCAATGACCGATCCCCTCGTCTCTTGGTTTCATCAAGGATACGAAGTATTGCCTGTGTCTTCCCCTGCTGTGGCCTACCAATGAAAATAAAAGAGATATTCTCCAACTTGGCAGGGATCACAAGCTTGCCGATTCTGATGGTTCCCGGGCCTCTGTCATTATTGAGAATTTTCGACAAATCGGTTGCGCTGAACTTTACTGCTCCCCGCTTAAACAAATCGCTTATTTGCAGATTTCTTTCCCGCCTCGCGACAATGAATCCGACCAGCAATGTCACTGCAAAAACAATGCTTCCCCAGATGGGTGCCCACTTTATTCGATGTCGGATCGTAAGGATGGTTTGGGAAATCTCCATCAATTTATCCTGGTTGTTTTGCTCCATCGCCTGTTTCAACAGTTCTGGTGTCATCCAGCCTTGCTTGATCCCCACCCTGGCATTCGCCAGCGAAAACTCACACCGAAGGTAGAACGGAATCACGTCAGGCGAAGTTGCTTCTATCTCCTTCCCAATTAGA
The DNA here is from genome assembly GCA_937915285.1 of uncultured Desulfomonile sp. Classification (GTDB taxonomy): domain Bacteria; phylum Desulfobacterota; class Desulfomonilia; order Desulfomonilales; family Desulfomonilaceae; genus CAITZA01. The sequence continues at coordinate 3,792 of CALDNG010000042.1, forward strand.
ATGCCAAAGTATCCAGTGACAAGGACCGCTAGGACAGTTGCGAGCAAGAACCAGAAACGTACAGCTCTGACAAACTGGCTAATCTGGTGTGTGATACTCAGAGTTCCTGAAAATCTCGATCTCTCCATGACTACCTCTTAAATGATTCGTAGCGGTTCTTGACCCGTTCCATTGCCCCAATGTTTTCGCGGTTCAGTTCCTCAATTGCGATCTTGGTAAACGCCGTACCCAGGCGGATATCTTTTGCTGAAGACACGAGTTGTTGTAAAATCTCCATCAGTCCATTCACGCGAACAGTCAAGGCATCGATCCTCGCCCCGAGGAGTTGCACCTCTTTCGCTATCCGCTGTTCTTCGTTCGCCCCTCTGATGAGTGCTCTAATTGCAGCCATCCGGCTGCAATTATGCTGGTCCCTGTATGCGTTAACGAGAGAAACCTCAGTCGGTGTCAGCTCCACAGTCACTGCCGTTTTAATACCCTTCTTCATACCTATTATTCTCCGGTGTTCAGCCATTGATTTGCCATTGGCTCAGCCATTGGGCACTTCTGGCAGAAAGCCCTTCTATTTTCAACATCTTCATTATGAGACCATTGGCCTGAGCAATGTATTTGCCAATGGTTTCCACATGGCTTAGAAGCATTGTCAGAGTCACTTATAGTGCGGTTTTGCAAGGTTTTGACCGGCACGCACAGCTTGCGTAACGTGCCATACAAAATCGTCGCTTTTAACCGGTTTGGTTTTGTCCGTTGCCGTTGCTCTGCTCATATGCACTCTGTCTTTAACCTTCTTCGACCCGCTTGTCCGTCAATGGCTTGCCGATCCCCTGGCGGTTTCCATCGGCCTGCCAGTAATCTCCCCGACCTGACACACGAAGGTATCTAGGTCGAAAGAGGCAAAGCCGGTCTCGATATGCCTCTCCAGAAGTTCCCCGAGCTTCAGCAGGATAGCCACCTTTTCACGCCGCTCTTGCTCCTTTGCCCGCCGGATCATCTCCAGCCCCTTGATCCGCATCTCCTCTGCCGTCAACGTCCGTTTACCCATGTATTTGCTCCTCTCAATTCTACAGATCCAGGGTCACTTCCCGGTTCTGCTGCTCATCGTGGGATTGGCCTCTCCCCTGTGCATGATCGGCCTCGTTCCTAATCCCGTGCTCATCCTCCAGCCAGTTTTCGTTGAGCCGGGCGGTCTCCGCCTTGAGGTCGGACAGACGCTCGGCGGTCATGGTAAATTCGGTCGTACTGGTTTTCACCTGCTCGCCCCTGATGGCTTCCATCAGGAGCTCCCGATTGTCGGTGACAAGCACCATGTCATGCGTCATCCGAGACATGCCGACGTAGTTCTTGTTCTCGTTGAGGAGGGGACCGGGAACGTCGCTGCTCGCCATCAGTATGCCGGTGTGCTCGCTCATCCCCTGGGCCTTGTCAACAGTGATCGCCTGCCCGTTGGTGACGTGCTCGCCTTCCAGGTTACGGGTTACGACATTGCCGTTTTCCAGCTTTAGGGTTGCCGTCCCGTCCTGTATGATTTTCTCAACCGTGAAGGTGACGCCGTTCTTGATCCCCAGAAACTTGCCCTGGGCGGTGTTGTCGTTCTTGAGAAAAATGCCGCGCTCGCCAACGGCAAAGCTCGTTTCCTGTTCGCGTAGGACAGAGAGCTGGGCGCCGTGCTGTCGCAGGGAGACTTCTTCTGGTCTCCCGTCACGGTCCGACACGGTGATCGAATTGCCACGCGGATCGCTGGCGAGGATGCGTGCCTCGGTCCCCTCCTTGAAGGGGCCGACAGCCGTGTTGAAGATGACGAGGTCGCCGGCCTCATAGTTAACCGCCAGCCGCTTGTCGATCCCCTGGAGGTTCACTGGCTCGCGGGTGGTGACCGTCACATCCTCCTTTCCGATCTGCCCCGCCTCTTTCTGCCCTTCTCGGATCGTTTCCAGAAGGTCGTGTCGGTCGGCATTGATGATGGTCATGGCAAGGGGACTGTTGCCTTGGGCCACAGCCTGTACGTATTTCTCCGCCGCTGCTGCAAGGCGTTCCTGCCGGTCGGCCAGCTCGGTGATCTTTCCTTCACGGCCAAGGAGTGCAAAGGCGGTTTCCAGTTCATGCTTCTTGAGGGCTTGAGCAATCTCTTTCGTCCAATCCGTCTTCTGCCGCAGCACCTCGTCCATGACCGCCGTATTGACCATATCGAGCCGCTGCAGCTCGGCCATCATCTTCCCGGCGGAGATGGCGGCGATCTGCTTAGTGTCCCCCACCAGGATGATCTGAGCATTGGCCTGTTCAGCCTTTTCGAGGAGCCCGTACAGGTGACGGGAACCGAGCATGGACGCCTCGTCCACCACCCAGATCTCCCTGGTTCCAGCGGTTCCCTGTTCAGGCTGTTGCAGGAGGAAACTGTCGATGGTCCAGCTTCTGATCCCGCTCGTCGCCTCAAGCATGGCAGCGGCCTTCCCCTGGTAGCCAAGGCCGATGACCTTCACGTCATCCCGTTCCCTGACGGCCATGTTGACGGCCTCAAACAGGGTAGATTTCCCCGAACCGGCATCGCCTGCAATGATGGCCATTCGGCCCTCGGTGGTCAGGGCCATGACGATGGCGCTTTTCTGTCCGGCCGTTACGCTGAACCCCTTCACGGCTTCGTAGTTCTGCACGGCCTGTGATGCCTGGTCCGTGGGAAAGAGAGGGGCGAATGCCCTCCCTTCCCGCGCCGATTGTTCGACGATCCGCGTTTCGATGCGATCCATTTCCGGGGTCGTGAATACATGGTTGCCATACTGGATAATCTCCCCCGCCTTCAGCGCCTCGGACCAGGCCTTTTCGAGTTCCGGCCTTGTGCGGTCGCCGACGGAGAGCTTGACCGCGTCGTCAAGGGCCTTCTCCCGGCTGAAAACGCTTTCCCTCTCCGTTACGACAGCCACGGCAAGTGAAACATAGTTGCGCGCGCTCAACGTCTCTGTTGCCGATTCGTAGAGTCCCCTGCCGGTCTCTTTGAGTTGGGCCATGTATGCTCTGGCATCGATACCGATGGCCCCGAGCTGTTCCGTATGGCGTCGGACAAGGCCAGCCTCGGTCAGCTCGCTATTCTTTTCGGACTTGGTTTGTAACTGGACAAGGGATTCGATGGCCTGTTCCGGCAGGTGCGGCAGCCGCTGAGCGAGGTCGGCCCTGAGCTGGTCAGCCCCCATGATCGCCTCATGCCGCTTGGAGAAGAGGTCGTTCACCTCCTGCCGGAATCCGGCCAGTTCGGGGATCACCTGCCCGGCGGTTCCCTTGTGCAGTTCGATGCCGTAACCTAGGGATTTCGCCTCAGCTGCAAGGAAGGAATAGAAGGTCTGGGTGATGGCGGACTGGTGTTGGAAGATGGGCCTGTTTTCCAGGGCGGAAAAGCTTCCGTCGGGACGGATCACCATATTTTCTATGACCAGGTGACCATGCAGGTGTGCATCTTCTGCCCTGCTGGTGCCGTGCATGAACAGGGCTGCGATCATCTCCCCCTGGACCATCTCCGTTTCCCCACCAACGGTCTGGCGACCGTTGACATGATTGGCCTCTACGTATTCCGCCGTCTTGATCGCCGCATTCTGAACCGCTTCGCGCAGGGATGAATCGAACAGCGCCGCGACTGAAAACGATTTCGGCACGCTCAGGGGGATGTCGGTGGCGGCATTCTTGTGGTGCGCCTGTTCTCCAGTCTCCTTCCCTACCAGACGGTTTTCGCCGGACGGGTCACGACCGTAAAGCAAGTGATGAAAGGCCTCCAGATCAACCCTCCCTTGAAGCCCTATGGCTGAGGCACCGCTGCCTACCCACACGGCGTTACCGCCGGGTTCGCCTGCGCGGGAAAAGATGGGGTCACGTTCGTAATAATATGCCGCGGCCTTGATGGCGTTTACCTTCATCGGTTTCATTATTTTTTTGAAAACAACACACACAACGCGATTGTGATCGCATATATTGTTGCGAAGTGTGGCAAATAGTTTTTCGTTTGTGTCCAGGCCCTTGACAACAACGTCGGATCGTTCCGGTATACTTCTATGACCGAAGGCAGTTCGACGATCACAAGTATGATGCTTAGGAGAATTGCTGTCGCTGTAGTCGCCATGTCGAACCAGAACCGCAGGCAGGATCGATTCTCCAACCCCAGTATCTTGCGGAGCTCCTGAGCCCTTACGACATCTTGTTGTCGCGCATCCTCTTCCTTACGCCATTTTTCCCAATCCATACTCGTTCCTCCCATCACCGAAGCATAGCATCGCATAACGAGAGCTCGTTTTGCAAGACATTTGTTGCATTACATAAAAACTTGTGGTATTAAATCGAGCATGAACATTCATTCTCGAATTAAGATATTGCGACTACTATGCGGAATGACTCAGGAAGAACTGGCCTCTAAGGCTGGAGTGCCACGACCATCACTAGGGAATTACGAACAGGGCACCTATGTCCCCCGTGACAAAAGCCTGGAGCGTTTGGCAACAATATTAGACGTCGAGCCCGGATATTTACGGTACGGCTCGCCAGTTATATTTTCACAGGTGTGGTTGCCCGCTATCCCTGTCAACGTCAGGCGAAAACGAGAAACGATTGAAGACATAATTAATCTATTACCGGAATTTGTCCTTGAGAACCATTTCACTGGCCTAGTTACGGGAACCCTTTCAGATGGTAACCGTACACTCCTCTTTGGACGGCAAAAGAATTTTGACTGTCTTCTGCTAACGAGCGCCGAATTTGCAGATAGGATAACGGCTACCGTTCATGGATTGGAGAACCATACAATAGAAGATAATCCTTTCGGCACATTGGATTCTTTTGATGAAAATTGTTTGATGTTTATATATTCAGAAATTGAAGCATTCGGATTTAAACTGGATATCTCACCAATGCGCCAAACTCTGACACGACTTGCGGCAAGAAAAACCAGAACTGTTTCCAATTTGGATGCCGTTGCCCTAGAATATGCTGCAAAAAATAAAAAAATTATAAGGGACAGATTGATAAGGGTTGCTGATACGATTTGTCATGAACTTTTAGGAAGAACTTCTCTGGAGCAGTTTGTCTCAGAACAAAAAGATAATCACTACATGCCCACTCTTGACGTATCATCCTATTCAGATCCTGTTTCAAAGACATTTTGCATCATTCTTAAGGCAGCCTATGATGTCTTAGCAAGCGAGGAAAAAATCAATCGTTCTTATCCTACTAATCCATAACCGAAACTCAGCTAACACTGGAGAACGAGATGTCCACCCGCTTCTTTACCAATGCAGGCGATAACACTCTACTCAACAAGTTCAAGGGAATTTTTGAGCACAATAAAGACATTGAATTCTTTGATGCCCTTGTAGGGTATCTGCGGGCATCCGGCTACTTTTCGATCCGCCCGTTCCTTCAGCATGTCCCCAACATCCGCATTCTTGTTGGAATCAATGTCGATACAATCATCTCCGACTACCATAGGCAGGGTCTGCTGTTTCATCCAGATACGGATCGGGCGGTGGAAGAGTTCCGGAAGGCATTACGAGACGATATTCAGGACGCACGCTACACCAAAGAGGTGGAAGATGGGATTGTCCAGTTTGTTGAAGATGTGGTGACAAAAAAGCTGGAAATACGTGCCCATCCGTCAAAGCGACTTCACGCCAAAATCTATATTTTCAGGCCGACCGGCTTCAACGAGCATAAGGCCGGCGCTGTTATTACCGGCTCGTCAAACCTTACCGATGCCGGACTAGGTACCAGGGAAACTCAGAGGAACTATGAGTTCAATGTCCTGCTCAACTCATTCGAAGATGTACAGTTTGCCACCCAGGAATTTGAGAATCTATGGAAGGAAGGGGTTTCCATTCTTCCTAAAGACGTTTCAAAGGTTAAGGATGATTCCTATTTGCGCGCCGATTTGACGCCATTTGAACTCTACATCAAGTTTCTAGTGGAGTATTTTGGCTCTGCAATCGAGTTTGATCCGAATGCCATCACCGATCTTCCTGAAGGCTTTCTGCGCCTGTCCTACCAGGTTGATGCCGTAAAGCTGGGGTTCGACTTACTCCAGAAACATAATGGGTTCTTCCTCGCTGATGTAGTCGGTCTCGGGAAGACCATTATCGCCACGTTGATCGCGAAAAAGTTTTTTTTCCACAACGGCTTTCCCGAGCATCGGTCCCATACACTCATTATTGTCCCACCAACGCTCAAGGATTCATGGGAAAAAACCTTGGAGAAGTTTAGGTTGGACAACTATAAACTGATATCCAACGGCAGTCTGCATAAGCTAACACACCCTGAAAAATACGACCTTGTTATCATTGATGAGGCTCACAAGTTCCGCAACGACACCGCCGAGGCATATGATCAACTCCAGAGAATCTGCAAGACACCGACAAAGCATCGCCTAAAGGATGGCGGGCTGGCGAGGAAAAAGGTGATTCTCGTTTCAGCAACCCCGCTCAATAATCGCCCCGCTGACATCCGCAACCTGATTCTTCTTTTTCAGGACGGCAAAGACTCAACCTTGGAAGTCGGCAACCTTCAGCGTTTTTTCTATAGCCGGATCAAAGAGTACGAAAATGCACTCCGAAATCTCGACGCCAGAGCTGCCCGCCGTGAGGTCAAGCGTATTTACGAACTGATCCGGGAGAAGATCGTGACGCATCTCACTGTCCGACGTACAAGGACCGACCTCATGGAGCATAGCGACTACAAAAAAGACCTGGATGACCAAGGGATTATTTTCCCAAAAGTAGAGAAGCCTCACAAGATCCTTTACCAGCTCGAGCCTGATTTGGAGCGCCTCTATGACCACACTATCAAAGTACTGTCAAATGATTTGGTATACAACCGCTATCGCGCCATCGGCTTTTTAAAGCCCGAGAAAAAGGGGAAATACCAGAACGCAGACCGGATTTCTTCACAGCTGGCCAATATAATGAAGACCCTGTTGGTGAAAAGGCTCGATAGCAGCTTTCACGCATTCAGAGAGTCGCTGCTCCGGTTCAAGAATGCCACCGGTGCAATGCTCGGCATGTTTGAGAAAGGGACCATCTACATAGCGCCAAACCTCGATGTCTCGACATATATCCTGGAAGGACGCGAGGACGAACTCATCGCCAAGATTGCCGAGAAACAGGCGACCGACCCAACCATAGAGATCTGCACTCCGGATGACTTTCGCGATGATTTCCTGGAAGGTCTCCGCAGGGATTACGAGATCCTCGACGCCCTCTGCAAGCAGTGGTTCAAGGTAAAAAACGACCCGAAATTCGATGAGTTTCTGCTCTATCTCAGGACGGAATTTTTTGACCGCAACATCAACCACGGTGGCAAGCTGGTTCTGTTTTCCGAGGCAAAGGAGACCACCGATTACCTGAAGAAGGAGCTTGGCAAAAACGGCTTTGATAAAGTCCTGAGTATCGATTCCCACAACCGCAAGGAACGAATGCCGACCGTCAGGGCCAACTTCGACGCCAATCTTCCCCCCGATCAGCAAGTGAATGATTTCTCGATCCTTATTTCAACCGAGGTATTGGCAGAAGGGGTCAACCTCCACCGTTCAAACGTCATCGTCAATTACGATACGCCGTGGAACGCCACCCGGCTGATGCAGCGGATCGGCCGCGTCAACCGTATCGGTACGACCGCTTCGAAAATCCATATCTATAATTTCTATCCTACCGCCAGGGTTGATAATGACATCGAATTGCAGAAGAAGGCGATTATGAAGCTCCAGGCGTTCCACTCGGCCCTTGGAGAAGACAGCCAGATATATTCCGAGGATGAGGAATTCGAATCATTTGGTTTGTTCGATAAGGACTTTCAGGAAGAAAAGGATGAGAGGCTTTCTCTGCTCATGGAACTCCGCATGTTCAAGAGAGATAATCCCGAAAAATTTCGCCGCATCCGCAACCTGCCCTTGCGTGCCCGTACCGGGAGGAAACTGCCGGATTTGGCCCGGAAGTCCGTCACGTTCATAAGGAACCAGCGACGTGACGCCTTTTACAACCTTGGTCCTGTTGAGGAAATTGAAGAACTGAGCTTTCTGGAGACTGCCCGAATCTTCCGCGCAGCCGTTGATGAACCGCTTCTCCCGCTTCACGAGCGGCATCATGATCATATCAACCTTGCCATTCAGGATTTTGCGGACAAATTGCAGGCCGATGCCGTCCAGCATCGGGTGGTCGATACCTCCCAGGGACCGAATGAGCGAAAGGCTCTCACCTATCTTGATGCCTTCCTCAAATTACCCTTCATCTCCGAGGCGGAAAAAAAGCGGATACTTGCCGCAAAGCATGCCGTAAAGCTCGCCAAGTTCACCCAGCTCCAGCGTGCAGTAAATGACCTGGCGAAAAATCAGAAAAAGATGGCTGTGACTACAGTTGTTCTTCTGGAGAAGCTGATGGAAATCCTCAATCGCTATCCTCTTGATACGGAATTCGATAATGGGGCACATCCATTGGTCATCATCCAAAGTGCCGGTGAATTGCGACCGGAAATCATCATTTCGGAGTCCTTCTCTTCATGATCCTTGACGAACTGAAACGGATACTTCAGCAGCCATACAACTGGACCGCCTGGCAGGCGGTACTGCGGGAGGTATTTCCCAACGTATCCATCCTTGCCCAACCCCACGCCATCGCCTGCGGCCATGAGGATGTGGAATCTTTCCTGGAACTTGGGAACGTCCGATTGCACGACGATAAAATGCTGGCGATTTTTGAAGTCAGATTGAAACCCCGTAAGAGGATACAGCGTAATCGTGTCGAGCTACGCAATCTCGTCGCGGGGAAGATCGACCAGGAGACCAGTCATGGCGTGCTCGTCATCTTCACCGGCCATGACGACGATTACCGCTTTACCTTTGCTGCCAGAGAATCTGAGTTCAACGATGACGGCGAATTTGTCGAACGGCAAACTGCGACCAAACGCTTCACCTATCTCCTTGGTCCTCACGAAACTTGCACCACTGCAGCCAGGCGGTTCATTCAGCTTGCCGACAAGCGGGACCGGGCAAGCCTTGTCGATGTTGTTGACGCCTTCTCGGTCGAGAAGCTTAACAAAGAATTTTTTGACAAATATAAAGACCACTATGCCGCGTTTGTCAGCCATTTGCTGGCCGGCGACCTGCCGCAGCGCGTGTTTGGTATTCCTCTGCTGGCGGATGAAAAAGAGCAGGACAAGGCCAACAAGCCGGTGCGCGACTTCGTCAAGCGCCTGCTGGGGCGGCTGGTTTTCCTGCACTTTCTGCAAAAGAAAGGTTGGCTGGGTTGCCCGGCTGAACGCGCCGATTGGGCTGAAGGCGATCGCAACTTTGTGCAAAACCTTTTCCTGACCTGTCAGAACAAGGAAAGATTCTACTCTACTCGACTGGTACCTCTTTTTTTCGAGGCGCTCAATCGGCCGGATCGCACTAATGACCTGTTTCCAGTCACCGGGTCACGGGTGCCGTACCTGAACGGCGGTCTGTTCGAGTATGAACATGTGCCAAATGGTCACGAATTACTTCAGGTCGATGGCCTCGACTTTCCGGCCGAGTTGTTCGAAGAGTTGCTGGAGTTCTTTTCGCAGTACAATTTCACCATCGATGAGAACGATCCGGACGACCATGAAGTCGGGATCGACCCGGAGATGCTTGGACATATCTTCGAAAACCTGCTGGAGGACAACAAGGACAAAGGCGCCTATTACACTCCAAAACCCGTTGTCCAGTATATGTGTCAGCAGAGCCTCATCCACTACTTGCAGCGGCATCTGGGCGAATTTGAGGAACTGGCGCAACTGGTACGCTTCAAGGATGTTGGATCGCTCAATGACAAGAACAACTGGATACGGAAGAACGCCCGCGTTATCGAGGAGTTGATCGACCGGGTTAAAATATGCGATCCGGCAATTGGCTCCGGCGCCTTTCCAATTGGGCTGTTGCAGGAAATCTATTGGATCAAGCTCACTCTCGACTGGACACTCGACCCGGCGGAGACCAAGCTGAAGATCATCCAGAATTCCATTTATGGTGTTGATATCGATGCCGGAGCGGTGGAAATCGCCAGGCTCCGTTTCTGGCTATCCCTGATTGTTGATGAAGACGAACCCCGGCCGCTCCCAAACCTGGATTACAAAATAATGCAGGGAGACTCACTGCTGGAGTCGTTCGAGGGAGTACCGCTCAGCAATCTGCATGTGGCAAAGGCCCACAAACTGACAATTATTGAAAAAAGCGGACAAGTCCAGATGTTTCCGGACACCCCCTTGCTTTGCCATGCCGACCTGGAACGCACTCAAGAGATTCTTGAACTGATACAAAACTATTTTGGCGAAACCGAGCCGATTCGCAAGCAGGAGATTCATCAGCGTATTGACAGATTCGTTCTTGACCATATTGATTACAACTTGAAGCTTGCCAAGGAAAAGTTGGAGATCGAGCTTCACCAGCATCGTGTTGTTATCAGAGAAAAACAGAAGAAGCTGAAGGGATGGAAGCCGTCCAAGAAGACTGAGCAGCGCATTGCGGCGCTGGAAGCTGAAATAGAGGCCATCGAACTGAAAATGGCCAGGCTGCGGGACTTGGAAGAAAGACCGGAGCGTCCCTATTTTTTATGGCATCTCTTTTTTCAGGATGTATTCGAGCAAGGCGGATTTGATATCGTCATCGGCAATCCACCTTATGTGCGGGCAGACAACCCCGACATTGCGAAAGAACGGAGTGCCGTACAGAACGAAAAACGTAATGGTGAACCTCTGTATCAAACCCTCTGGGAAAAATGGGATTTATACGTCGCGTTCATCGAACTGGGCCAACGTATCCTGCGCGAGAATGGCGTTGAAACCATGATTGTCTCCGATGCCTATTGCCACTCGAAATATGCGATAAAATCGCAGAAATGGTTCCTTGAAAACGCTCTTGTCCGGCGCCTCGATTTTCTAGGGACTCTGCAAATCTTTGATGCAGGCGTCCGTAACATGATCTTCTTTTACGAAAAGGCCGACGGATCGGAAAACCAGCCTGAACGTAGGCTGCACACGGAATCTTTCGGCAATGTCACCCTACTGCGCACTGCACCGCAACGTGAACTGAATGAACGGTCTTTTTTTCCAGAGGAACAAAAACTGAAAAATTTCGGAGCCCCAACCGTTAGCCTTTCTGAAATTTGTTACATTTCAAAAGGAATGGTGGTGCATGCTAACGAAAAGAAGGCACAAGGGGCCTTTGAATTAAAGCATCTTGTAATTGAAGCAAAGGATGGAACGCACCCCAAGCCCTTTGTAGAGGGAAAAAATCTCTCCCGCTGGATACCGACCGCAAATCGCTGGCTGGAGTGGGGCACAGCACGAGCACCAGATTTGTTCAGTCGTCCGACGTTTCCCGAATTGTATGAGGTGCCGGAAAAGTTAATGTCGGTGGACATGGCAGCGGGCGTAAGCCACCTCAAAGTGGCATACGATAGCTCTCAGCTCTACCATAATCATTCTGCGTGGTCTTTCGTTCCTTGGCATTTACTTGCTGGCGTGCGCAATAACTCCCTCAAGAAAGTTGCCCGTTATGACGATGAACCGAGACGAGAGAACCTACCTGACCGACTTAAGTTGGAAGAAACAAGCCGACGCTTCAATGCCAAATATTTGCTGGCAACCATGAACTCTTCGGTTGCCCGTGACTTCCTCCGCGCCAACCGCCGTAGCAACATCCATCTCTATCCCGACGACTGGAAAAAATTGCCAATACCCGATGTGCCCACTGAGTTGCAGGCTCCAGTCATCACCCTTGTTGATCAAATCCTTGCCGCTAAACAGATGAATCCCCAAACCGATGTTACGGCGCTTGAGACTGAAGTGGACCAGTTGGTTTCCAATTTATACGGGCTGCCGAATAATGCCGCACTGGAAGAGGAGAAAACGTGAAGAACACGACCTCCTCAAGAAAAGCCGCATTATTTTCTGGCGTCCTTCCTGTTCTCAAAGAGCAAAGCGCCTATTTCACCCTCGCCGCCGTCAAACGCGCCTTGTCAGAAGCACAAATCGAGCTAGCCGACGATACGCTCCGGGCATACATGAGCGAGGCCATGGGTACCGGCATTGTCGGCAATGCCGGCCGGGGATGGTACAGCCGTCATACAAAGCCGGTAAGCCTCGACCCCAAGCCGGTCGCAAAGATAATCCGGGCAGTGAAGAAGGCATTCCCGCTCCTTGATTTCTGCTGCTGGTCCACGGCCCAGTTCAACCCCTTTGCCCACCACCTTATCGCCCAGCCGACGGTTTTGTTGTACGCCGAAAGCGATACCCTTGAAATTGTGGCTGACCACTTACGCGACTCGGGTTGGAACTCCTGGGCCAATCCCGGCAAAGCCGACGTGGAACGTTTTGTCCGGCCGGGAGAAGGAACCGTCGTTCTCCGGCCAGCCAAGATAGGTCAGCCCGAAGTTAAGGACCATGTTGCTCCCATTGAAAAAGCCCTGGTTGATCTGATAGTCGAAGCCAACAAGCTGCACCTGATGGACGCCGCGGAAGTGCAGCGGATTATTGACACGGTTCTCGGCTCTGGATTGCTGCAACTGACTGTTTTGTCTGGATATGCCGAGGATTTGAAGAAAAAATTTGAGAGCAAGGAGTTAACCCATTAACTCCACATTTATTCACAAATGTGGAGTTAATGGGTTATAAACATGATTGCTGAAATTTGTTTCACCGCCGATTGGCTGGACAAAAAAAGGAAAGAACTCAAGGGGGTAGATCCTGCACTCCTTGAGAGGGCGCTCCATGCATTTGCTCTCCTGGGACATCTGGCCGAGAGCGAGCTGAAGTTTGTCTTCAAAGGCGGCACAAGCCTCCTGCTCCACGTTCCTGTTATCCGCAGGCTGTCCATCGACATAGATATCCTCTGTTCGGCCCCGACAGCAGAACTTGACCGGGTTCTGAGGGAAGTCGCCAAGATACCACCGTTCAACCGCTATGAAGAAGATGAACGTGGTTCCCGCGGTCTGCCGAAGCGGCGACACTTCAAGTTCTTCTATACTCCCCTTGTTGTCGGCAACCCGGCCCCCTACACTTTTCTGGATGTCGTAGAAGAACCGCATATCCCGCACGAGGTGATCATAAAGCCGATTACTCCGGAGATCCTGGAGATCAGGCGGGAGATCCCGGTCACTATCCCCACAGTGGAAAGCCTGCTGGCGGACAAGCTGACTGCATTTGCCCCGAGAACGACCGGCGTGCCGTTTACACCGGCCAATGGCAATCCTCCCGACACCATGCAGATCGTCAAGCAGCTGTTCGACGTAGGGGAGCTGTTCAATCTGGCAGAGGACCTGCCGGCTATGCGCCGAGTATACCAGCGAGTTTTCGATCTGGAAAACGTCTATCGCGGTGGCGGCCTGACGGCGAAAGATAGTCTCGATGACACGCTGGACGCATCTCTGATCCTTAACCTGCATCGCCTTAAGGGCGTGAAAAATTTGCCGGAAGCGCTCCTGCTGGAAGACGGTGTACGGAAGCTGACTTCCCATCTCGTCAACCACCGGTTCAACTTGGACACAGCCAAGCTTGCAGCGGCAAAAGCCGCACTGGTGACTCGACTGATTGCAGATGACGGATCAGGACTGTCGCTGGAAGTTTTCAGGACAATTCCCCCGCCAGAAGAGCTTCGACAGTTGAAGATCGAGGGAAAGTGGGAACGCCTCAACCGGCTCATGTCGATCAATCCCGAGGCTTTCTGGTATTGGTACCAAGCGAACAAGCAGGGGTAAATCGCCGAAATTAAGCATAACTTTTTTTCATTCTGAATAAGCGAAATCTCTTCGAGACCATCTATCGCCTTGTGAGGAGTTGTGGAAGCGGAAGCAACGAGTTAATTTGTAAGGCGGTCATGGTAATTTGCGCCAGCATTATGGTGTCAAATAACAACGGTTAAATACAGAATAATATATTTGACACTTTTTGACTACAATTAGCACCAAAAGCATCGTATTTGATTTTTTTGGCACCATTGCAATTCAACATAAAAATAATTGATATTATTCACTATTCTTCTTGACATAACGATTTATTTCACTAAAATTCATGTCAATATGATGAAAGGATATTGGTATGAAAAGCGACAGCACTATTGACCCAAGAAAGATCGACCCAGAAAATCTCTACTCGCTTCATCAAGTAGCCGATTTTCTTAACATAAGCTACGGCACTGTTTTGAAACTTAAGACTAACGATGCTTTTGGTAACGGCTTGAGCAATGTTGGTAAAAAGTTCTACGTGTCTGGCCGGGCTATTCTCGACTATATAAAGGAAAGATGAATCTTGCCATAGTGGGGGTATCAAATGAAAAACAAACTCTGTGTAGCGCTAGATGTTGATAGTGGTAGCAAAGCAAAAGCGCTTGTTCACGAGCTAAAAGATTACGTGGGCTATTTCAAAATTGGAATGCAGCTTTTTACGAGCGAAGGCCCACAAATCGTTAGGGATATAAATGAATTGGGAGGCCAAGTTTTTTTAGATTTGAAATATCACGATATCCCAAATACGGTCGCTAGTGCAGCAATTGAAGCAGCCAAGCTGGGAACTTCAATTATCAATGTCCATGCATCCGGAGGTTATGAAATGATGAATGAAACCTCTCGAAAGCTTGGTGAGTTTTGCGAGAAAAACCAAATAAAAAAACCCATTATATTAGCAGTGACTGTGCTGACCAGCATAAATGAACGAATAATGAATGATGACATGAAAGTCCTTGGCCCTGTAGACGCGCAAGTAACACATTTAGCTCGGTTGGCCAAGAAGGCGGGGTTGGATGGCGTAGTTTCATCTCCGCTGGAGATTACGAACATCCGGGCGGCATGCGGTTCTGGCTTTATTATCTTAACACCTGGGATACGGCCTGCTTGGGCGGCTGCAAATGACCAGAAACGAATTACAACGCCGAGAGAAGCTGTGGATAGTGGATCGGATATTTTGGTGCTTGGAAGGCCGATAACTGACAACCCAAAACCGGCGGAAGCTGCCAAGCTCGTTCTTGAGGAGCTTGCATAAAATATGTTTTGCTTGCATTGGTAAGCAACATGCAATATATAAGAGGTTTCCGCAAAACTTATGGGACAGTCTGCGGCATTGCCAGCATCGAAACAACAAGAAGAAAAGTTAGCCACTGGGGGGCCAGCGGCCCCATCGCAACGTAGTGATTCGCCAAGCTTGCCGAAATCGACTCCAAAAAAATTGGGCTTTGGAAGCGAAACAACTCACAAAGTCGAACAACCTGATGCAAAAGTTCATGTCCAGGACAATGGTTTTTTGCGGCATGAATTTATCGAAATTAAGCATGCCACATATGGACATTTTGGCGCCGCAATTCTGATTGCCTTATTGGGATTTTTTTATCGGAAAACTATTGGAAAATTCATATCTGGTGTTGCTAAAAAAATCCTATTGTTTCTCAGCCCGCTCAAGAATGGATTAAAAGTTAATTTTTTTTGCAAGGTTACGAATAAGAGACCTGTACATGCAGATGAAATATTAAGAAACAGTATCATTGCCGGGTGTGATTTTAAGAATGAACGAATGACTTCAAAAGAAATAGCAGATGAATTTGAATTGACCTCGTCCGTACTGAAAAGCTCTACCCTGCATAAGTATTCCTTTGAATTAGGATACTTCTTAGAAAATCGTCCGGATTCACTAGTAAAAGGAAAAATTGCTGGTGAAATTTATAAAAGTCATAAAGGAAAAAGAAAGCCACGAGTTGACTACATATATATCATTAGTAACACAAGCCATAATATGCCGTTTCTAGTTAGTGAGATTGAAACACATCTTAGATATAACGCTAGTCATAAAATTTATCGCAAAGTCTTCAATGAATATGATCTTGTTTCTGGAGAACTAGAAGAGATAACAAAATCAAATTTCTTGATCATACAAGCTAATGTTGTGAACAAAGATTGGCTTCCAGCTTTAGTAAGTAAGATAAGTGCAAATTCGTCAAATGACATAATCGGTATTTACACAATATTTGATTCGATGCATTGTGACAGGACAATTGTTACAAAACCAGTAAAAGAAAGAGTGCTAATAAAATTAAACTTACAATAATTTTATTACTGAGGGTATATTTATGTCAAACATTTCTATGGAGCCTATTAGGGACGTGGAAACCATTAAGTCGCTAGCTCATGTAAATCCAGAATTTAGGGATTATGAGAATGAAATATATAAAATTATTGCATCAACTGGAGCGTTACTAAAAGGCCATTTTGTCTTATTGTCAGGAAAACATTCTGATTATTTCATGAGATTCAATAATATCTGCAAACACAGTGATAACGTTGTTTTTATAGCTAAAGCTATTGTTAGTAAGATTGATTTTGAATTTGATGCTATTATTAGTCCAGATACAGCTGGGATTTTATTGGCACATGAGGTAGCTAAAATAACAAACCGTACTCGAATAACTGCTAGCACAGATGAAAAGAATATGCCCACTGATCTTATCAATTTTATTGATTTAAAAGAAGGGGCAAAAGTGCTTGTTGTTAATGATATGACTACTACAACTGATGGTTTGAGAAAATTAATTGCTCTTGTGAAAAAATATAAAGCAACGCCTATTGGAATAGCTTTGTTCGCTACTCGTGGCAAAAATGAAAAGCCAGAAATTGATTCTCTTGCGAACGAAGTGGGAAGATTGATTGCTATGGTTGATCTTGATGTTGCATCACATGAGTACCTAGGAAGTTCAGAATGTAAAATATGTGTTGATTCTAACTATTTGGACAAACCGGTTGAAAGTTGGAAGCTAAACTGAGGACCCTGATATTTCTTAGTCTAGTTTATCTTAGCACATAGCTTTCCAGATACTCTCAGCTTTTATATTCTTATGTCAAAGGGCCGCGTAACTTACTAACAACGGCCCTTTTATATTTGAGATTTATTTGCTATAGGTATCTTGGACTACGGGTACCTTCACCTTCACAGCCGGTCACCCTTGCGTTACAGTGAAACATCTTCTTCCCAGTGCCCAGATTTATCCGCGCTGGGGAGCCAAAATCAAGATGGCCGATTTCTTTAATGAAATCGGCCATTTCTGTTTTTGACTGTTTGTCGACTTGGAGCTTCTGCGGAAATTGTTTCACAAATTCAAAGTGTTATCCGTTCGAGTCCGCGCTGGTTTTGCTTTGACACCGCATCTTCTTTCATCGCTCTCGAAAGCGCCCAGACGTTCCGTGAACTATCATGCAGCTGAGTTGCCCGCCCCGGCAATACACTGCACCCCGTTACCTTTCAATCCTGGTCCGAAGCATCCGTTGCAATATTTACAGGTTGCCGGATTTGTGTCCCCGGACCTCCAGCGGCTAATCAATTTAGGTTCGCGGATCAGGGGGCGGCAAAGGGAGACATAATCAGTCAAACCTTCGATTACCAGTCTTTCGGATACTTCGGGCGAGCGAATGCCGCCCACTAACAGTAATGGCACACTGATTTTCTCTTTGTAACGAACCGCTGCTTCTTTGTAATAAACCTCTTTTTCAAGCGAATCCAAAGCACCCATCCTGCAACTGGAATAGGCCCCGGAGGCATAGATTGTCCCGCCGCTCATTTCTATCGCGTCGACACCAGCCCTTTCAAGCATTGCACATACCTGAAGCATTTCATCTTGAGTAAGACCGCCTTCGACAAAATCCTCGGAGTTGATCTTCACGAATACAGGATACTCCTCGCCGACTTCATCCCTTACCGCTTGGAGCGCCTCCAGCAGGATCCGCGCACGATTTTCGATGCTGCCTCCGTAGTTGTCCGTCCGTTTGTTGAAAAAGGGTGAGAGAAATTCACTCAGCAGATAGCCATGGGCCGCATGCAACTGCACACCGTCAAAGCCGGCTTTTTTGGCCCTCCCTGCTGCCTTTCCGAATGCTTCAGCGATTTTTTGGATTTCGAGGAGGGTCATCTGCCGGCATTTTGGAAACAGATCGGAGTCGTTCACCGAAGGCCCTATTACTTCTTGTCCGGTTAGTGCGGTAGACATAATGGTTGTCAGTTAAAAGCGAAAGACCTGCCATCCTTGCAACGTGGGTTATGCTGTAGAGCAGGAAAACACTACGGCACAGAGCCATAACCAAGGAGGCAGGTCATGGAAAAGTGTATCACATTTGTTGGACTTGATGTACACAAAGACTCCATAGCAGTTGCGTTCGCCGATGGCGGCCGAAACGGCGAAGTACGGCAGTATGGCACAATTGGCGGAGACCGAGATTCTCTTGCCCGTTTGGTTAAAAAGCTTGCGGCGGCAAGCAGGGAGCTTCGGTTCGTATATGAAGCAGGACCCTGCGGCTACGACATCTATCGATATTTGACATCCAAAGGATACGACTGCGCGGTTGTGTCACCGGCGCATATTCCTCGGAGCGCCGCAGACCGGATCAAGACCGACCGGCGAGACGCGGTAACCTTGGCGCGTATGCATCGCGCCGGAGAATTGACCTACGTTTATGTGCCCCGCGAGGACGATGAAGCCATGCGTGACCTGGTCAGGGCGCGGCAGGACGCGATCAAGGCACAGAGGGTGGCCCGCCAGCAATTGAGCGCCATATTGCTGCGTCTTGGTATTCGGTATGCCGGGAAAAAGACCTGGGGTCCGACACATTATCGCTGGCTGTCCGACCAGAAGATGCCGACGTCGGAACAGCAGATCGTCTTCCAGGAATACATCAACACGATCCGTGAAGCTACCGAGCGGGTTGAGCGCTACAACCAACACATAACGGCCTTGGTTCCGTCCTGGCGGATGGCTGCTGTGGTCCAGGCATTCCAGGCGTTGCGGGGTGTAAGCCTTCTTGTCGCGACCACCACTGTCGCGGAACTTGGAGACCTGACCAGGTTTGACCATCCCCGCCAATTGATGTCGTTTCTCGGGCTCGTGCCCTCGGAGGACTCAAGCGGCAACCGGAGACGGCAGGGTGGCATCACAAAGACAGGCAACACCCATGTGCGTCGTGCGCTGACCGAGGCTGCTCAGGCGTACAGTTATCCGGCGAGGATAAGTCGCGTGCTTCTGAAACGCCAGGAAGGACTGGACAAGGAGATCCTGAACATTGCCTGGAAATGCCAGGTGAGACTGTGTACACGATTCAGACGTCTTCTGGCAAAAGGCAAAAACCGCAACACCGTCGTTATCGCCACGGCACGGGAACTGGCAGCCTTCATGTGGGCCATAGCGCACAAAGTTCCGGTCCCGGCTTGATAAGGCATCCCGGCCCGCCCACAGGCCGGTTGCCTGCCTTCGCCGGGTCTGTGGGAGGGGCGCTCAGGCAGGCAAAGCGCACCGGCCTATGGACGGGCTTGGGGCATCGCTGAACATTTCTCAAAGAGCAAAACCCGAGGGTTAATGAAACAATAAACATATTCCAGGGCAGGGACGGGAGCGTGACCACGTAAGGAGAACCCTCGTCGCCCCTAAGAGGATAAGGAAAACCGAACTCCCGCACGTAGACAGAGGCAGCTCCGCGACGAAGAAAGGTCTGGCGGTACCCAACCCGCGAATATCAGGTTGATCAAACGTCGCATCAAGGTCACGCCCCGGTCTCTGCCCTGGATTTATATAAAAGCTATACCCGCAAAACGGGATGGGGAAACCTTTTCCTTCTTGACAACTGACAACCATATCAGGGGCAGGCCCCCGTGCCTGCCCTCTACAGATGGGCACCCACAGGGGGTACCCC
>CALDNG010000043.1 GCA_937915285.1 uncultured Desulfomonile sp.
CAGATCAGGGCTACCTCAGGGCCTATTCTGGAAAAACCCGGTGATCTGGCTGCGATATTGACCAACCTCGAGGAAAGGGATGTCCTGTTCATCGACGAGATTCACAGACTATCTCCGGTGGTGGAAGAAATTCTATATCCGGCCATGGAGGATTTCACTCTAGACATCCTAATAGGCCAGGGGCCAAGCGCCAGAACAATCAAGATTGACATAGCGCCATTTACACTCGTGGGAGCTACCACACGCAGTGGTCTGCTTACCAATCCCCTTAGAGACAGGTTCGGCGTTATATTTCATCTCGACTTCTACACACATGAAGAACTCACTCAGATAGTGAAAAGATCTGCCAGGATACTCAAAATAGAAGTTGATCACGACGGAGCGCGGGAAATCGCAACAAGGTCTCGTTCAACACCAAGAATCGCCAACAGATTGGCCAGAAGGGTCAGGGATTTTGCTCAGGTGAGAGGTTCAGGCGCCATCGACGTACAAACGGCAAAGAACGCTCTGAACATGCTTGATGTTGACTCTTTCGGTCTGGACACAATGGATCGTAAGTTCCTTGAAACCATCATTTTTAAGTTTGACGGTGGTCCAGTTGGAATCGAAACTCTTGCGGCGTCCATAGGAGAAGAAAAGGACACCCTCGAAGATGTCTATGAGCCTTATCTGGTGAAAGAGGGTTTTGTTGATCGGACGCCAAGAGGGAGGATGGCTACGGCCAGGGCCTACGACCTCATAAAGAGAAGAGGCGAAAAGGTCTAGTCGATTCCTGAGATCGTTCATCAACCATCCATCCACTAACCTGTCCCGGTATGAACACGGAATCTAAATGTGATTGAATGACATCGGTTATTAACGTCCTTGATGAAACAGTAATCAACAGAATAGCGGCAGGTGAAGTCGTTGAGCGCCCGTCCTCCGTAGTCAAGGAGTTGCTTGAGAATTCAATTGACGCTGGGGCCACCCAAATATCAGTTGATATCGAGAATGGTGGCAAGAAGCTGATCCGTGTGCGCGACAACGGAATCGGGATGTCCAATGATGACGCTTTTCTAGCGCTCGAGCGACACGCTACATCAAAACTCAAAACCGAAAAAGACCTGTTTGGCATCGCTACCATGGGTTTCAGGGGTGAAGCCCTTGCGAGCATCGCGTCTGTCTCGAGACTTCGCCTGGTGACAAGAGATGAAACCGAATCCGAAGGTATGGACATTCTTGTAGAGGGCGGAACACTTAAAAGGGCAGACAAGATAGGGGCCGGAAGGGGATCAACTATTGAAGTCAGGAACCTGTTCTTTAATGCGCCGGTGAGAGCGAAGTTTCTAAAAGGTAAGGCGCTTGAATCAGGCTACATTTATGAGCTGGTTCTAAAAGTTGCGTTAGCCAACACATCCATCGGCTTTAGATATTCCGAAGATGGTCGTGTCAAAATTGAGTCTGGGCCTGTCCGATCGGTCAGAGACAGGATCAACTCCGTCTTCTCCCGGGACGTTCGTGAAAACCTCATAAATGTGGATTTCTCATCAGATGACATGAGGGTTTACGGATTTGTGGCAAAACCACCCTATGCCAGGTCTACGATGCGTTCAGTCCTCACATTTGTGAACCGAAGGCCGGTTAAGGACAAATTGATAAACGCATCGCTGAACAGGGCTTTTTCTGGGTTGATGGAAAGAGGTCGATATCCCCTTGCCATTCTGTTCATTGATGTTGCTCCAGGTGATGTTGACGTCAATGTTCATCCTCAGAAAAGTGAGGTGCGTTTCCTCAACCCTTCAAAGGTATCTGAACTAATCAACGACGGAGTTACACAGGCGTTATACGATTCTCCACAAAGGTCGACCACCCAATTCAGGGCCGAACCAAGGCCTTTCAGAACAAACTCTACTCCGGTGGCATCCGACGTATCTTTTGACTTCACCCGATCGACCCCCTCCGTCAATTTATTGCCGACCCAGCCTGCTGATACGGTGAAACCCAAATCCAGCCAGACTCCTGCAAAGAGTGAACCTTATTCAGAGTTCCGCTATTCGGATATGTCTATCCTCGGACGTATACCTGGGTCATTCATTGTGCTTCATAACGACAAGGAAATTATTTTTCTCGATCATCATGCGGCGCATGAGAGGCTTGTCTTCGATGCTCTCAAGGGCTCCAGAAATAAACAAAAACTGCCTGAATCGCAGACTCTTCTCCTACCAAGAGTGGTTAGCTTCACGCCTGTTGAGGCGAATGCCCTACGCGTCCATCAGGACATGCTCGAAGCTTCAGGGATCATATTTGAGGACTTCGGAGAGAACGATCTGGTTGTCAAGGCTTGCCCGGGTT
>CALDNG010000044.1 GCA_937915285.1 uncultured Desulfomonile sp.
CAGTAAGCCAGTCGGTTGCCGGAAAGCTCTCGTCTACGCATCCGGATGTGAGATTTCTGCAGGGCGGCATAACGAGCTGGACAGAAAACGGTGGTGCAGTTGAGAAATAGCTTTTTAATGCAACATCATCGCTGTTTATAAACCGGCCAATTTTGATCCATTCCTGTGCACGGATATTTTGGGAGAACAATGGAAAGCCTGAATGTCACATCCGAAAAGTCTGAGTGTGAAGGGGCACCGCCAGGTCCGATCAGTTTCAGGGATGCTTTTTGGGTATGGGTTAAAGTAGCCCTGAACAGTTTTGGCGGACCGGCCGGACAGATATCGGTGATGCATCGATACCTGGTTGAAGAGAAAAGATGGATTAGCGAAAGCCGATTCCTTCACGCCCTGAACTATTGCATGTTGTTACCCGGACCGGAGGCGCAGCAGCTTGCTACTTATATTGGATGGCTGTTACACCGGACCCCGGGAGGGATTGTCGCCGGGACTCTTTTTGTAATTCCAGGTTTCTTGTTCATGTTGTTGTTGAGTATCCTCTATGCCGGGTATCACAACTTGAGCTTAGTCCAATGGCTCTTTTTTGGCCTCAAACCGGCAGTGCTCGCCATAGTATTGGAGGCTGCGCTCAGGATTGGCCGGCGGGCCCTGAAGAACAGAACCATGGTCGCTTTTGCCGCAATTGCGTTTGCAGCAATCTTTTTTTACGACGTGCCATTTCCATTGATCATTTTATCAGCGGCAGTCGCTGGTTTTATCGGTGAGAGAGTCCTTCCGAAGGCCTTCGCCTCCAAGCCGGCCACGACCGTTGATAAGCCCGACTGTGGTGAAGCGGCAGTGGATGCCATGCTTGACTCAGGAGACGCAACTCATGTCCGCCCTTCCCTTTTAGGGTCATTGAGGGTTTTGTTGGTTTGGTCCTCTTTGTGGTTTGCCCCGATCATCGCTGTATATTTTGTTCTTGGTTCGCAAAGTGTCTTTTTCCAGCAGGGTATTTTCTTCAGCCAAACGGCAGTTGTGACATTTGGAGGGGCATACGCAGTCTTAGCTTATGTTGCTCAACAGGCCGTTGACTCTTACGGCTGGTTGCAGCCGGGTGAAATGCTGGATGGACTGGGTTTGGCCGAGACAACCCCAGGACCTCTAATCCTGGTGCTTCAGTTTGTCGGGTTTCTGGGCGGATACCGCAACCCTGGAAACCTCGATCCATTGCTTGCCGGAACTCTGGCCTCAATCATCACTGTCTGGGTTACTTTTGTGCCCTGTTTCTTGTGGATATTCCTGGGGGCTCCCTACATAGAAACGCTACGGGGGAATAGATCTCTCAGTACGGCGATGTCCTCAATCACTGCTGCGGTAGTGGGAGTGGTGCTCAATCTGGCGGTCTGGTTCGCCCTTAACACCATTTTCGGTTCCCTTCGGAACGTCAACTTTTTGGGAGCGAATTTACAAATACCCGTAATTGAAACAATCAATTGGCCGTCAGTCGTGATATCCATTGTGGCGCTGCTGGCTCTCTTCAAATTCAAGATAGGCATGATCTACACTATTGCAGGATGCGCCCTGCTGGGAGTGACATATCATTTCTTGATCACAACAGTGGGCTGGTGAGCTATATGATCCTGTTCGTCCTTTCTGGATTATGCAAATTCCAGCAGCCCCTTTTCGAAAAGGTCTTTAAGCGTTCCTTTAAGCTCAAAAATGTCTGCTTCCGAGTCCAAGAGGATTTCTATGAGTTCGGACTGGTTGTTAGACCCCATGGCGATCATATCGCCAAGGCGCCTTATATGGGGAGAGCCTTGAACTCGCTGAATCGAGAACTTTGAACTTAAACAAAAACCGTCATCTTTCAGTTCATACTTGAAACACTCTCCGAAAAATACTGGTCGATCATTTGGAATATCCACAGGCATGCATTCTGACACTGCTCGCTCAATGAAATCCCCAAACTCCTGCGCATTGGAAAAGGACCCTTTCAGATGAACCCGGTATCCAAATGGCCATAATTCACTGGCCTGACACGGACTGACCAACTGAATTGACCTCTGAGTCATGTTCACGTAGAAGCCTGAAACGCAGGCTATTGTAGTGGATTCGTCCGCCACACTGAGTCCGGTGGCCTTATGACCCGCTGAGTTCTTCCTACTGAGGGCTTTGCCTGCGCGAACTTTTGGGTAGCTCGATTCCCCATGCTGCATCAGCAGTTCATAAAGCAATAATTCTCGAGGAGAGAAAGTACGGTGTAGTTCTTTCAAGACTTTCTTGGAGATAATGGAAAAACGAGACGGGAAGCAATGTGGAACTTTGTGCATCTCCATGAGGCGTTTGGTCCAAACAAGATCCCTCAAAGGAGCCGCCGAGGTAGTCTGTGGCAGCGTTCCAACCATCTCACGATAATCTTGCAAGAAATCCAAATAATTTGGGTTGTCGAATGGTTCTGTTGCCGAGTAACAACAGCTCGTTTGTATTGCTTCCCCAAATATGTCTGATGCGACCCCCAGAACTTCGCGCCACAGCTTCACATTGGCGGGGGTGCGTTCAAAGTAACCTTGAAAAGGATTTGCCCCAAACCCGCAAAACCAGCAGCCCACTGTACATCCAGCGGACAATTCGAAGGCCATAACGGGGTGAACTATTCCGTCGGCCCTAGTCGGTCCGATTTCTCGGATGATTCGTTCCACCTGCCTGTTACGCCATGCATTGTAAGCAGGCGGAGCTTTCGGCGAGTAGCCATCTTCCCGAATCTTTTTCCTGAAAGTGCGAAGGTCTTTAATCCAGTCTTTCCAAAGAATAGCCAAGGGGAGGTCGGACAGGTCTCGGTCTACCGGTTCCTCGCTGTCTGCTTCTCTTGGGCGCCACAGTTTCCTAACTTCTATGCGGAGCCCTCTAGCGTCAGCGAGTCCCTGCCTTTTGTTGGGGTCTTGAGCCATAGTGTCCCGAAAAGAGCGGTCTCCTGTAAACACCTCCAGGAAGCGTTTTACGTGCGACAGAATATCCAATTCATCGGCGGAACGTCGCTTGACCATGTCCTCGTAAAACAGGACTGATGAAAGAACTTGACCGCGAAACGCAGGCATCTTAGCATCCGTGAACAGCGTGACCTGTCATGACAATCCCCATTTGATAAGCCTATAGTCGATGACGTATGTGAAGATCCTAGCTACATGGTTACCAAAAAATATCCCGCACTTGTGCACGAGCTAACATTGGATAAATGGCAAACATTCCAGTGGGATTACACAGCCATCAACATCCCATAGTTCTCCCAGAATGCCAACTCATGCTGGTCAGGTCGCAATTATGACACATTCCGCCTGACTAACCGCGGTCGTCGTCGTTGTTGCAGCTTCGGCTTCAAATGCCACTCCAACAACCGACACCTCGGCCTGTGTACTATGATGGGTGTGCCCCTTCCCTCCGGCTACTTGTTCAAGTTCTTCGAGGTTAAGGACTGCCTTTCGTCTTTCTATGTACGCCATTAGTTCAGACAGTGTGACGTTACATCCATGAGATTTCGCAAATTCCAGAATAGCCTCGTTGCTCGTTGCAGCCTTCTTGAATTCTTCCTGTAGTCCCTTGTCCCCCCGAACAGCCTGAGCAAAACGCTCAATAACCTCTTGACTCATTGGACTCCTCCTGTTGAATTGCTTCGGTATCCAAAACCATAAACAACAACACCCATCAGCTATGTCACATGCCCCATTTTTTCAATAATACATTACATTTGTAAGAGATGTATAATTAAAAAAGGGCCTTGCGCCAAAATCATTTTCGATCACGCAGTTGAACGGTTCGACAAAGTGGATATATTCGTCAACAACGTGGCCGTTGCCGACGCAGATGGCCTACATTGACGATGAACAGGAAAACACACGTATCCCTCTAAGTCCGCACGGAAGGCTCATAAGGCCGCTAAACATCCCCAACACGATTGTGTCCTCGCTAATGGGCGGGCGGCGATAGTGACAGTGGAGGTCATAAAGGTGCGCGGAGGGCACGCACAATGATATTGAATTACAACAAATTATGTAAACCGCTCATCGACAAAGCTATCTGTCAAACGTGACGCGCACCCTTCTGTTTTCTGGCGCCTGGGGGCAAAATCGAACCACAGAAATCAGGATTTTCAGAGCCAAAACTCGCATTACCACCATCATCTCTTTAATTCTTCCGAATGCTTGCCAATGCCGGTCTCCTCATGTTCACTAGTGTTGCGTTGAAAAATGTTACCAAAATTTCCCAGGTAGTTGGCAAATCATTCCGATGGTCCCTTAGTTATTCGAACCGTCCTGCCGCATTAGAATGGCTTTTCCAGAATTTTGACTGCCCCCTTCTATTGTGCGCTAAAAGTTATGAGGTTCCCGTTGGCGTCTGCGATAGCTACAGGTTTGATAACGACCCAATGCAATGGTTTGCGGATTAGTGTCTCCCCGTTCATGACATCGACGATCTTGCCTATAACCATTACCTCAGTTTTCACTCTAGCTGAAAAGCCCGAACCGGCAGGGAGATCAAATGCCCAATATTTACCTTCATTGTAATTGTTGGTTTGTCTTTCGACGAGGATTCTCGAGTTGCTGCCTGAGTATATTTTCCCCTGGAACAAATAGTAATTGGGGTCCTTTGGAACCCTTGTTGGAGGATAAATGACATATTCCGCACCGCCCCTCGGATTGTATTTCAGCATGGCCTCATAAAAATCCCGGATTGGTCTTTCTGCCAGCTTGGAAGTGATGGTCACGTACTGCCCGTTTCGATAAGCCATAAGATTTACACTTGAGCCCGGTTTTTCGGCTTCAATCATGTTGGAAAATTGTGCGGCCCCCTTCACTGCCTCATCATTGACTCTCAGGATGATGTCCCCGTCCCTGACGTTTGACGATTGTGCC
Source organism: uncultured Desulfomonile sp. (assembly GCA_937915285.1). Classification (GTDB taxonomy): domain Bacteria; phylum Desulfobacterota; class Desulfomonilia; order Desulfomonilales; family Desulfomonilaceae; genus CAITZA01. The sequence goes on from CALDNG010000044.1 coordinate 4,890, forward strand.
GGTGTCCCCGGTAAAACGTTTACCACAAGGACCCCATCAGCGGTTTCTCTACCGAAAGACTTGGCTAAAGCATCATTGAGGTCCTGAACTTGAACTCCAAACAGCCCGCCTTTTTTATCCCCAAGAGCCCTCACACCCAGC
>CALDNG010000045.1 GCA_937915285.1 uncultured Desulfomonile sp.
CCTGCGCCTGGTTTCGCCATTCGCCATTCAGCACTGCGTATGCGAACGGCTTGATGAGCCCTTCGATTTCATGTCCGACTACTGCGCATTCGTGAACAGATTCATGCTCCATGAGGGTGTGTTCTATCTCCATGGGGGATACCCAGAGCCCCCCAGCCTTGAGCATGTCATCGCCACGTCCCTGATAGGAAAAATAACCATCCTGACTAAGGCTGTACATGTCGCCGGTCCTGAACCAGCCATCTTCGAGAATTTTGGAGGCGTTCTCTTCAGGTTTGTTCCAGTAGCCAGGAGTAACACTGGCGCCACGAATCAGCAGATGTCCCGTCTCATTGACTGGGGCCGGTTGGACATCATCATCCACTATTCTGGCTTCATATCCTGGCACAAGCTGCCCCGATGTCCCCGGACGGTTATTCCCAACCCGGTTTGAAATGAAAATGTGTAAGGCTTCGGTAGAACCAATTCCGTCAAGTATCTGAAGGCCAGTCTTTTCTTTCCATTTGTTGAAAACCTCAGGCGGTAAAGCTTCTCCCGCTGACGCACATAGCCTTATGCTGTCAAATCTTTGCCCGTCCAGTTTCTTCAGCAGGGAGTTATACTGTGTGGGAACGCCAAAAAATACGCTGGGCCTGAATTTCATGAGCGTTTCCATGACCGATTCCGGAGTGGGTGGAGTGGACAGCAATACTGTTGACGCCCCGAATCTCAATGGAAATGATATACTGTTACCAAGTCCATAGGCAAAAAACATTTTGCTCACTGAGAAACAGACATCATCTGAAGTGATGTCGAGTATGTTCCGGGCATAGCAGTCGGCCGTATGAAGCATGGCAATTTGCCTGTGAGGGGTCCCCTTGGGTTTTCCTGTGCTGCCTGAACTGTATAGCCAGAAGGCAATCTCGTCAGGACCTTTTTTGAATTCCCTGGCTTCTGTAGAGGCGGAATTGAGAAGGCTGTCATAATCCTTGTCCACAAAAATGGTTCTGGTCTGAGATCTGGCGGCCACAGCTGCCGCCGGACTGGTGGTGGTAGTGACGATCAATCTTGCGTCGCTGTCCTTTAGAAGGTAAAGGTAATCCTCTTCCTTAAGCATCGTGTTAACAGGCACAGGCCATGCGCCATGTCTCATGCTGCCAAGGAAAGTGTACATGAATTCGGGCGTGTCTGGCGCAACTATCAGAACCCTTTCCTCGGGTTTTATTCCCAAGTCACCAAGCAGATTGGCGAACCGGTTGATGTTGGAGTTCAGCTCCCCATAAGTCACCTTTCGATCCCCGCAATATACGGCTACCTTGTCTGGGTCGTCAAAGGGCTTACGGCCAAGAATCTCGGTCACAAGATCAAAACTCTGCCCATTCGTGTTGTTCGTCATACTGTTTCCTCCTCCGGATACTATGCTGTGCCAGCTATCGCCGACTAATAGCCTACCGCTCAGCCCACGCCGTCACTTACCCACCTTTTGACACGCCGAGACGCTGCTTTCTGAAAAAACATGTAAATTCGTATGTATGAGATTGTTTAAATCGATGAGCCTATATTGGCCTGGGCAGAATAGTTAGAAGCAAATATTGTGCCAGTAATGTTAGGCCAAACGTTAGTGTTTTCAGGAGAGGTGTAGTGTAAGAATCACGGCGCCGGATAAATGTAGTTAGAGATCACATGTGGTTATTCGTTGGAAAGAACTTTTCCACTTCTGGAAACATGAAATGGTCTTTTCCACGTTGATCCCTGGAAACGGATTTATTTATCAGTCCATGAAGTCTGAAATGAATTCGGTTGCCCGGATTTCAGACCAGTATTCGCCCGACTGGTTAAAACTGACAAAGCCCACGTGTCCGCCGTGCTTGGGCACTTCCAGGTGAAGCCAATTATGTTTGTCAGCCTGCTGTGACGGGTAGCATTCCCTTGCCAGGAAGGGGTCATCAGCCGCGCTGATCATCAGGGTTGGAATGTTTATAAAAGGAAGGAACTGCTTGGATGATGAACAGCGGTAGTATTCATCAGCGTCTCTGAATCCGTGGAGTGGAGCAGTATACTGGTCATCAAATTCTTTAAGGGTTTTGACAGCGTCAAGGCCTGACGCCCTGACCGTATCGGGGTATAAGACCGCCTTTTTTTGAATTTTCTTTCGTAACATTTTCAGGAAACGTTGGGAGTAACCCCGGTTACTCAATTGTTCGAGTTTGTCCGAGCAGGCTTTGAGATCACAGGGAACGGAAAGCGTGACAGCGGCCTTTAGTCCAGCAGGGGGATTTGGACCAGATTCACCCAGATACTTCAGTATGACATTCCCCCCGAGGCTGAAACCTATCAGAGCAAGTTCGTTATAAGCGCCTGACGACATAACATGTTTTATCACAAAATCCAGGTCACCGGTTTCTCCGCTATGGTACATGCGGGACTGCCGGTTAGGTTCTTCACTGCATCCCCTGAAATTCACTGCCAGGGCATCCCAGCCCCTGCGGTTCAGAGCCCTAACCATGCCCTTTATGTATGAACGTCGTGAATCGCCTTCCAGGCCATGGAGGACTATACACAGACTCCTGGAATCTACCCTGGACCAGTCGATATCAAGAAAATCATCATCCGGAGTAGTGAGACGTTCGCGATCATATTTAACCCCGTCCACTTTCCTGAAAATTGAGGGAAAAATGGTTTGAAGATGAGAATTACTGAAGAATAGCGGGGCCCGGTATCCTGAGACAGCTACTATTGGCATCTTTTGTTCCGAAAAAGTCTAATCCTAATGTCATTTCCTGATCAAGTCATCCAGATTGGCGAACGGTTTATATGAATAATTGGGGTCATTGTCACTGTCCACGAGTGATTCAACTTCCGGTGAGTCCCGTAACTGTTGAAAGTGTTCTCGATCATGACAGGCAGTGCAGAGCAGTTCCCAATTGCTTCCGTCAGACGGATTGTTGTCGTGATTGTGGTCCTTGTGATGAACGGTAAGTTCTTTAAGTGACTTTCCGGCAAATTCCCTACCACATCTTCCACAAACCAGCGGAAACAGTTTTAGAGCCTTCTCTCGATATGTATTTTCTCGACTCTCCTGAAGGCGTCGTGCTTCGGAGATGATCTGGCCGAGGTTTCCACCTCCGGTCTTTTTCTTTTTGGGTAGCCTCAATTTTAGGGCCTCGAAAAGGTTTTTTATGGCTGAACTTACGTGTTCAGCACATCACAATAATGGCCGCTTGCTGGCAAGTAGAGCCTGAAGAGCTGAAAGTTGTTCAGTGAATTGTTGATCTTCAAAAATGGGGCTGCATTTTTCAAGTTCTACAAGCCCGGACGCAAGCTTGATGGAGAAATTGTAGCAGGTGTTTTCGCCGCATATCTTGCAGTTGGTTTTAGGCATTAATTTGAAAAGCTCCAATGGTTGCCTCTTCTCATGGGTGGTGGTGTCAGGTTGTATCTGACTGCGCCTTTCCCATATCCCGTTAACCAGGTCCACCAACTCCTGTATGATGACTTTAGCCTCTTCCCTGCTTTCAAGATGATCCGCAGCAATCCTCCTGGACCAGAATCCTATCTTGTGACTGCCTTTTCGCCACGAGAAGGCTGGGCCATCTGTGAAATAGGTTCCACTCTTAAGTTCGGCGTTGAGGTAGGGTAGGGCATCACTGATGTCCACATCGAGCTGGGCAATCGCCTCGTATTCGAAAACCTGATCACTGTGGTCAGCCACTTCGATTTCGAGATTGTACGATTCTATTAGCATTAGTTTTCAATGACTCCTGATTTTTGAGAAGCATCGAATTGTCAGATAAGCGCTGATACAATCCAGAATGTCTTATGCTGAACAAATTCACAAAAATATTTTACAGCAAATCCTTCCCGGTAATCAACTCCACCAATCAAAGACCCCTTTGAAAATTATCAAAAATGACTCCTGGTTGAATGTGGTTTGATGACAGGGAACCATGATGAGTTTAGATGTAACTATAACAGATGATTAATTTAAAAATATCAAAAAATATACTATGTAATGTACACTATATATAGCAATGGATCAATAAATCCATAGTTAAACACTCTGCTATCCAGAAAAATTATGTTTTATTCATGTAACTAATTGATATTATGTATTATTATATTTAGGGAATGCCCGATTAGTTTAAATTTCTGTGGAACCTTTCAGGAGATCATCGGTCTAACTAGAAATAAAACGGGAACAACTATTGTTCCTTCCGTAAAAAAGGGCCATCTGGCTCTAAAAATATAATTATAACAAATTATTGTGTCTATAAATCAGTGTCAGGGCTAGCTAAACGCCTAACCTGTTGTATTAGCTATTCAGGTTAATGGCTCGTTATCTTGCGCTTAATGTATTGAGAGCCCGAGAGCGCAAAGAATCCACTGAGCTGATTGTAACATCAAGGACGAATGTCCGCAGACCCTGTTAGGGATTGGACAGGGCGAAAAGATCTCAGCGCAACATTATCTTGTGTTTATTAGAATAAGCTTTTGTCCCTAAATGGACACATGAGCAATATTTTTCAAGGACAGGCACGTGTCTCGAAAACTCGTTATCTTTACGGATCTCGACTCTACTCTTCTGGATCGTGACACCTATTCGTGGGAGCCAGCTAAAGAAGCCCTAAAAAGGTTGAGAGAGATGGGAGCTTCACTGGTGATGGTGTCCAGCAAGACACTTGCGGAGATGTCTGAGTTACACAGTGAACTTGAATTCGGAGATCCGTTTGTGATCGAGAATGGTGGAGGTATTGTTTTTAATTCCGGTTCGATGTCTTTAGAGCCTCTGGGAACTGTGAATGATTTGCCGCTCCACAAACTAGATTCGAATTTCGCACTGACGCCTTTGGGAATACCCTATTCCGAGCTGGTTTTACAAATGGAGACCGTTTCCAGGTTAGCTGGGGTGAAGACTCGTGGATTCTCGTCAATGTCGATTGAAGAGATTTCGTTCCTGACAGGTTTGTCTCCAGACAGGACCAGGCTGAGTCGCATCAGATACTATGACGAACCCTTCGTCATAGATGGAAATAATGAAGAAGTTGACCGACTCCAGCAGATGTTCAGCAATGTAAAACTCAGCATGGAGCGAGGTGGTCGTTTTTGGCATTTATTTGGACACGGAGGGAAGGGCCAGGCTGTATCAATTCTAATTGCTATTTTCAAAGAGAAGTTTGGCGAATTCTACTCAATCGGTTTGGGGGACAGCCCTAATGACCTTTCGTTCCTCAAAATCATGGACCTATCATTCCTACTTGGACAGTCAATGACGGAGGAGTTTAGTGGCATGAGTAAAATCAAGCGCTGCGCTGACGAAGGACCTGGCGCATGGAATGAACTTGTCCTCAAATTCCTGTCGGACAGAAAGGAGTTCTTATGAGTGATTTTCAGCAATCCGGGCCTATAAGTACCTTACACCTGTTGGGCGAAAATGATCAGAACAAAATTGAAAGGCAAATAAAAGACGCATCAGAGACCCGTCCTATAGCGCTTGTTTTGCCGTGCCTCATTTCTGAAATGGATGGATCGGCCCTTAGAGTCATCCTCAGTGTCCTAGACTCTATAGATTATCTACACGAGATAGTGGTCTCCCTTGGACCGGCCTCTTCGGAGGATTTTGAAAGGAGTTGCGAGTATTTCAAACCCCTCGCCAAGGATCAGCGCAGAGTGAGGTTGATTTGGAACGACGGCGACAGAATTTCAGCTCTTTACAACGAGATTGAAGATGCGGGACTGCCGACCGGTTCAAGTGGTAAGGGAAAGAGCGCGTGGATGGCTTACGGCTACATAGTAGCCAAGAGGGAATCGTACATCATAGCACTTCACGATTGTGACATCCTTTCCTATACCCGCGCTCTTATTAACCGTCTCGTCTATCCGACCGTCATGCCAAGCCTGGATTATGAGTTCTGCAAGGGATATTATAGCAGGGTCACAGACCGTATGCACGGCAGGGCCACACGACTTCTTATTACGCCGCTTTTTCAGGCTCTGACAAGAATTCTTGGACCATTGCCGTTACTCCAGTATTTTTCTTCTTTCAGGTACCCTCTAGCTGGCGAATTCTCGATGGTCGCGGATTTGGCCAGGGTTAACCGCATTCCGTCTGATTGGGGCCTGGAAGTAGGTGTTTTGGCTGAGGTGTTCAGGAATTGCTCACTGAATAGGGTATGTCAGGTAGAGCTTTGCCAGAACTATGACCATAAACATCAGG
>CALDNG010000046.1 GCA_937915285.1 uncultured Desulfomonile sp.
GATATCCACTCGTGACTGGAGTTCAGACGTGTGCTCTTCCGATCTATTTGAAGTTCACCTATTACCTGTCTGACGGGTCTCTGGATGAAAAAGGGGGCCACAATTTTGGAAGCGCAGTAGTGGCATTTGTACGGGCATCCGCGTGAAGTGAGTAGAGGTATGAAGCTCGTGTTCGACAACAGGTCCAATGCAGGACTGAATAAAATTTCTTTGCAATCTCCGTCTGGGACGCCTGTTCCGAGTAATTCATGCAGGGCCCTGCCAATCTGTGTCTCTCCCGGACCGGTAATCAATTTGTCGACCTTGAGAATCTTTCTGGCGCCTACGGGATCGAGGGAAGCGTATATACCTCCCAGGATTAAAGGGACACCCGGAAAGATTTCTCTGGCAAGTTTGATCGTCTCCTCCAATCCTGTTCTCCAGTAAGTCATCATGCTTGTGACCAGGATGGCGGCCGGACGATCAATCCCCGACAAATCAGCTTTAATGTTTTCAAAAGGAACACCATATCTTGCGAATGTTCTGGGCACGTTACCCAAGGCCTGAGGTTTCGGGATTTCTGTTCTATGGAAACGGCCACGTGCGCTAGACCTTCGTGATTTTTCAGGAAGCCCTGGATGACACGGGTCCAGACAGTCCACAAGTATTGGTTCCCACCCTGAATTTCGCAGACTACTTGCCAGAATCAGCAATCCAAGAGGTTTTGCCCACAAGTCATAGGCTGAGAAATCATGAACCCACGGGTTGATAAGTAATAATCTTTTTCTGTTCACAATCTCCCTAACCGGTGTTCTAAAGGAATCATGGGCAGTCAGATGTTGCAAAATATCCACATAAGCAATTATATAATTCGCTAGTCGCTTTAACGAATTCAGAATTCAGGCGCCTTATTGAACCACATGGAGGTTCCAAATTGTTCAATATGAAAGATCTACTTCAGCAGGCCCAGGGATTTCAATCTAAACTTGCAGCCATGCAGGAAGAGCTTGCTGATAAAACCGTAGTTGGAAGCGCTGGCGGAGACATGGTAAAAGTCGAGATCACAGGGGCGCTTGAAATACTGTCGGTCAGTATAGAAAAGGAAATCATTGATCCTGAAGAAAAAGACATGCTTGAGTCACTGATTGCCGCTGCGGTCAATGACGGACTGACCCGGGCCAAAGAACTGGCTACACAGGAAATGTCAAAGATTACGGGCGGCCTGAAAATTCCAGGGATTTTTTGAATACAGCTGCAATGGATCGGCTAAATGAATCTGTATAAAAAGAACCGGTTACGCCGGGACCTATCGAGGAAAATGTGGTCACTCCACTCGAATCGCTCATAAAAGCGCTGAAGAAGTTCCCCGGGGTTGGAGAAAAGACTGCAACGCGATACGCATTTCATATATTGAATGCTGATCGCTCCGAGATAGAGGAACTCGTTCGGGTCATCAATCTTGTCAAGGACAGTCTCAAACTTTGCTCCCGTTGTTTCAACCCTACCGACATGGATCCGTGCGCGATATGCAGGGATTCCAGGCGTGATAGTACAAAAATGTGCGTGGTGGAAACTCCGATAGACCTGATTGCCATAGAGAGGTCGGGTCTGTTCAGGGGGACGTATCACATCCTTCATGGGACCCTGTCCCCACTCGACGCAGTTGGTCCACGGGACATAAGGCTGATGGAACTTTTGGAAAGGGCAAAAACGGAAAAACCTGCCGAAATAATTCTAGCCTTGAATCCAACAATTGAAGGGGAGGCTACCGCCTCCTACATAGCGGCAAAACTCAAAGGGCTTGGAGTGACAGTATCCAAGATAGCTTATGGTGTGCCTATCGGTGGGGTCCTTGAATATGTGGACCCTCTCACGCTTGGTCGCGCCCTGGATAACAGAAAAGAATTCTGATGAAAAGAAACCCCGGAAAGACAATTTGGTTTACCGGCCTATCAGGTTCCGGTAAGTCAACACTATCCCAAGAAGTCAAATCAATACTCGAGCGACGTAACATCAACGTCGTGTTGCTCGATGGCGATATCTTGCGTTCAGGGCTCAATAGAGACCTTGGATTTTCTGCAGAGGACAGGGCCGAGAATATAAGAAGGGCAGGGGAAACCGCCAGAATCCTATCCAACGCCGGGCACACCGTCCTTGCAGCGTTCATTACTCCACTTGAAACCTTGAGAAGGGCCGTACGAAACCTGTTTGATCCTGGATCTTACGCAGAAATTTATCTGGAGTGCTCACTAGGGGTTTGCGAGGACCGTGATCCAAAAGGCTTGTATAAGAAAGCGCGACAGGGTCATATACCCCATTTTACGGGCATATCATCGCCGTTTGAAATACCCAGGTTTCCAGACCTAATGGTGAGCACCGACAAAATCTCTCCAGAGCATTCAGTCGACTTGATCATGCATTTTCTTGAGAAGCGTTTTCCTGAATTCAGGGCGCCTCATACAAGATCGGCAACCACCCTTTCCAGGAAGCGAGTGGCCGTGATAGGACTGGACGGGGTTCCCGCCAGCCTGTTGTTTGGAAAGTTCAAGGATAGGCTTCCCACATTCCGGATGCTTATGGAAAACGGCTTGTGGGGACCCCTTAAGTCAACCGACCCACCGATAACCATTCCAGCGTGGACCTGCATGACGTCAGGCAAGGACCCTGGGGAATTGGGCTTATACGGTTTTAGAAACAGGGCCGCATACGACTATTCACCTTTAACCACCGCCGACTCTACAGCTATCAATACAAAAAGGATATGGGACAAAATTGAAGAACGCGGTGGAAAGTCGCTCCTGATAGGAGTTCCGCAAACATATCCTGCCAGGAAGCATAACGGTATTACAGTTTCCGGCTTTCCTGCATCCCGCACGGGCGAACGATTCACCTATCCACCTGAACTGTCTGCCGAACTGAACAGCCTGGCCGGTGGCGAATACTTGGAAGACATAACAGAGTTCAGGAATAAACCACTTTCAGAATTGAAGATTCAGCTTCAACAAATGGTCGAACGGCGCTTTAGCCTTGCACGTCGCTTGCTGGTATCAAAACCATGGGACTTCTTCATGATGGTAGAGATAGCCTCGGATAGGCTCCATCACATGTTCTGGAGGTTTTTCGATCCGGATCATCCGAAACACCTGCCCGGATCTCCATTCGAGAATGTGATCCCTCAATTCTATGAAGATCTGGACGCAAGGCTCAATTTTCTATTTTCGGTGATGGACGATAACACCACGGTTATAATAGTCTCCGACCATGGGGCCATGCCATGCACAGGAGGATTTTGCCTGAACGAATGGCTTATCAGCAATGGCTATCTCTTTCTCAAGCAACCAATGAATGTCGTAAAAAGACTTGAATCGGAAATGATAGACTGGGGAAAGACCACGGTTTGGAGTGAAGGTGGATACTATGGACGGATATTCCTGAATGTCAAAGGCAGGGAGCCCAATGGTCAGATCGAACAGGCAAATTATGAGGGATTCCGGGATGAGCTGGTCAAAAGACTCTCCAAAATCGAGGATGGTCAGGGAAATTGTGCAATAAATCAAGTCCTTAAGCCTGATGAGATTTATTCAGGTCTTTCAAATATTCCCCCTGATCTCATGATCTATTTTGATGGCCTGAAGAGAAGGGCGGTCAGCACAGTGGGCTCCGGGAGGATTTTTGTCGAGGGAGATGGATATTCTCTTGATGACTGCAACCATGATCCAATGGGTATCTTCCTCTGTGTCGA
>CALDNG010000047.1 GCA_937915285.1 uncultured Desulfomonile sp.
ATGGGCCGCTATTCATACGAATGGCATGGCATAGCGCGGGCACATACAGAATAAGTGACGGCCGGGGTGGCGGAGGCACTGGAAGCCAGCGTCTGGCGCCTCTCAACAGTTGGCCGGACAACGTAAACCTTGACAAAGCCCGCCGATTGCTTTGGCCGATCAAGCAGAAATATGGCAAGAAGATCTCCTGGGGTGATCTCATGATCCTAGCAGGGAACTGCGCCCTTGAATCGATGGGCGTAAAGATTTTTGGCTTTGCAGGGGGACGGGTCGACGTTTGGGAGCCGGAGGAGGACATTTACTGGGGAAGTGAAGACACCTGGCTCGGAGACAACCGGTATTCCGGAGACCGGAGACTCGAAAACCCTCTGGCCGCTGTTCAGATGGGCCTTATCTACGTGAATCCGGAAGGTCCGAACGGCAATCCGGATCCGGTCGCATCGGGACGTGATGTCAGGCAGACTTTCGCACGCATGGCCATGAATGATGAGGAGACTGTTGCGCTGGTAGCCGGTGGGCACACGTTCGGTAAATGTCACGGAGCAGGCGATGCGGCGAATGTCGGTCCGGAGCCGGAGGCTGCGGGAATCGAGGAGCAGGGACTGGGCTGGAAAAGCAGCTTCGGTAGCGGTAAAGGTGGAGATACCATAGGCAGCGGCATTGAGGGGGCCTGGAAGCCTAATCCTGTCAAATGGGACATGGGCTATCTGAAGGTGCTGTTCAAATACGAGTGGGAACTGGTAAAGAGCCCGGCTGGCGCCCATCAGTGGCTAGCCAAGGACGTGGCGGAAGAGGACATGGTTGCTGATGCGCACGACCCTACAAAAAAACACCGCCCCATGATGACCACTGCCGACCTTTCCCTTCGCTACGATCCAATATATGAACCCATAGCCAAACGTTACATGCAGAATCCTGAGGAATTTGCGGAAGCCTTCGCCAGGGCCTGGTTCAAACTAACGCATCGTGACATGGGGCCCCGCTCTCGCTATCTTGGCCCTGACGTCCCCGCAGAGGAGCTGATTTGGCAAGACCCCGTGCCCGCAGTCGATCATGAGTTGGTCGATTCCAGCGACATTGAGGACATCAAGCGAAAGATACTCGCTTCTGGTCTTTCCATACCAGAACTGGTCTTTACCGCATGGGCATCAGCCTCAACATTCCGTGGCTCAGACAAGCGCGGTGGCGCTAACGGAGGCCGCATTCGTTTGGCCCCGCAAAAGGATTGGGAAGTTAATCAGCCGGCTCAGCTGAAAAATGTCCTGGAAACCCTTGGAAGAATCCAGCAAGAGTTCAACTCCGGACAGTCCGGCTCCAAAAAGGTTTCTATTGCAGATTTGATAGTCCTGGGCGGATGCGCTGGTGTCGAAAAAGCTGGCAAGGACGCAGGTTACGATGTCAAAGTTCCTTTCACCCCCGGACGCACCGATGCCTCAGCCGAGCAGACCGACGAGATTTCATTCAAAGTGCTGGAACCTTCTGCAGACGGATTTCGTAACTACCTTAAATCCAGGTTTTCGGTATCCGCAGAGGAATTACTGGTTGATCGTTCGCAACTGCTGACCCTGACAACTCCCGAAATGACTGTGCTCATTGGAGGCCTAAGGGTATTGAACGCTAACTTCGGACGGAGTCAAAACGGTGTATTCACTAAGCGTCCAGAGAAGCTAACGAATGATTTCTTCGTTAACCTCCTGGATATGGGCACGGTATGGAAGGCGAAAACGGAAGATGAGGAAGTGTTCGAGGGGCGCGACCGCCAAACCGGTGAACTGAAATGGACAGCAACCCGAGTGGACCTTATCTTCGGTTCAAACTCTCAACTACGTGCAGTGGCTGAAGTGTACGCATGTAAAGATTCAGAGGAAAAATTCCTGCAAGACTTCGTGGCGGCATGGACCAAGGTGATGAACCTTGACCGTTTCGAGCTGGCCTGATTGCAAACCAAACTTTTTATGCGGGGCTCCAGAACCGATATGCCCTGAGTTTTAGTCGGTCACATATGGTCGATCAGCCCCTGTTTGAATTGTCGAACTGACAGGGTCATATCTTACTGACACAGTGGACATGGTTCCTCGCCTTGCCAGATCTTTTTCAAATCCGGAAAGGCGGAAATCATGTCCCTTTTTTTACCAGATACGGCCTGAGCCGATGATCATTAATTTGAGTTGCGGCTACTCGAGCCAG
>CALDNG010000048.1 GCA_937915285.1 uncultured Desulfomonile sp.
ACGGCGATTGCTGTTGTAGAACATCTCGATATAATCCACGATCTCCTGCCGGGCCTCATAACGGGTCCTGAAGTCGGCGGAAGGGATACAGTCGTTTTTCAATCGGGCGAAGAAGCTCTCGGCCACAGCGTTGTCCCAGCAGTCGCCCTTCCGGCTCATGCTGCTTTTCATACCGTGAATCTTCAGCATCGTTTGAAAATCAGCACTGCAGTACTGGCTGCCCCGATCGGAGTGAAAAATAAGCCCATCCTCAGGCTGTCGGCGCCAGACGGCCATTCTAAGGGCATCCATGACAAGGCTCCGGTTAATCCTGTTGTTCATAGACCATCCCACCACCAGCCGGGAAAAGAGATCCAAAATCACTGTCAGGTAAAGCCAGCCCTCGGTGGTCCAGATGTACGTGATGTCGCTCACCCATGCACGGTTCGGCTCCACGGCCTCAAACTGCCGGTCAAGAAGATTCGGAGATACCGGCAAATGATGCCGACTGTCTGTGGTTGCCTTGAACTTCCGCTTCCGCCGGGCGGCAACGCCCGCCAGCTTCATCAGGGTCCTCGCCTTGTACCGATCACAGGAAAACCCCTGAGATGTCAGTTCCTCGGCCATGCGGCGGGCGCCGTAAGTCCCCCGGGAAGCCCAATGAATCTCACGGACCAGAGGAACCAGCTTCCCCCGCTCTTCCTGTCTCGGCGACACCGCTCTCTTCCTCCAGGTGTAATAACCGCTCCGGCTGACTCTCATGACCTCGCACAACAGGGCTGTCGGATAAGCCTTCCTTGCCGTATCAATAAACCGATACCTCAGCCAGATTCCTTTGCAAAGAAGGCCGCCGCCTTTTTTAAGATCTCCCGCTCCATCTTCAGCCGCTTGTTCTCCTTACGGAGACGGGTCAGCTCAGACTGCAAGGCCTTCGCGTTGCCGTTGCCCGAAGATCCTTCGGCCTCACCCAGGATCTCCTTCTTCCACCGGCCTAGCATGTTGGCGTTGATCCCGAGATTCCGGGCTGTTTCCGATATCGGGTATCCCTGCTCGGTTACCAGCTTGACCGCTTCTTCCTTGAATTCCGATGTGTATTTCTTCCGCTTGCTTCCCATGCCAACACCTCCTCTTCTCTATGTATATTCACTCTTAAGAAGGTGTCCACTTTTTCTCTACCACATCAAGGTGCGATTTATTATGGACGGACGCACCGGAGACTGGACGTTGAGTTTGACGATGGACTGCGGAGAGAGACGGAGGAAGCGGCCAAGAGAACTCATACGCTTATAGATTCGGGGATTACGCCCAAACCCGTCTATGCGAAGAGGTGCGAGCGTTGCTCCCTTATCGCCGAGTGCCTGCCGAAGACCATTCAGAAGAAACGATCGGTGAGAAACTACCTGACGCGGGTCATAGGTAACCCATGAAAAAACATCTGAACACCCTCTTTGTGACCACCCAGGGATCATACCTTGCAAAAGAAGGAGAGACCGTAACAGTCAAGGTTGAAAAAGAAGTCCGTCTCCGGGTACCGATTCATACCATCGGCGGAATCGTCTGTTTCGGACAGGTTTCATGCAGTCCTTATCTGATGGGATTCTGCGGGGAGCACGGCGTTGCAATCAGTTTCCTGACGGAACGAGGCAGATTCCTGGCTCGCGTGCAGGGGCCTGTATCGGGCAATGTCCTGCTGCGGCGGGAACAATACCGAAAAGCGGATGACCCGGACTATTCCGCGGATCTTGCAAAGGCCATTCTGACGGGCAAACTTGCCAATTCTAGGACTGTCATCCAGCGTGCTGTTCGCGATCATGGATCGAAGGTCGACGATGAAAGCCTTCGCAGCACTGCAGCGTATCTCGGGCACTGCATGGATGCCTTGAGCCGGACGAAGGACCTGGAGGCCATACGCGGGATTGAGGGAGATGCCGCCCACAGCTATTTCAACGTCTTCGATCATTTTATCGTGGCACAGAAGCAAGACTTCATCTTTTCGGAGCGAAATCGCCGGCCGCCGCTTGATAACGTAAATTGTCTGCTCTCATTCCTCTACACGCTTCTCGCACACGATATCCGGTCCGCATTGGAGTCGGTCGGCCTGGATCCGGCGGTAGGGTTCCTGCACCGGGATCGTCCCGGCAGGCCCGGGCTGGCGCTCGACTTAATGGAGGAATTCAGACCCTTTCTAGCAGACCGTCTCGCCCTTTCGCTGATCAATCTCAGGCGAGTCAATGCCAGAGGGTTTGATAAGGCCGAGTCAGGTGCGGTGTTGATGGACAACGATACGCGAAAGATAGTTATTATTGCTTACCAGGAAAGGAAGCAGGAAGAGATCGTGCATCCATTCCTGGACGAAAAACTCACCATCGGCCTCCTGTTCCATGTTCAGGCATTACTCCTTTCGCGTCACCTTCGCGGAGACTTAGATGGATATCCGCCTTTTATCTGGAAGTAGCGGAGGCGCCATGTTCGTGCTTGTTAGTTATGATGTTGCAACCAACAAAAAAGATGGGGCGAAACGGCTGCGCCGGGTGGCAAAGACCTGCCAGAACTACGGCCAACGCGTTCAGTTTTCCGTTTTTGAATGCATTGTGGATCCGGCCCAATGGACGATGTTCCGAGATCGCTTGATCAAGGAAATTGACAAAGAAAGGGATAGTCTGAGGTTTTATTTTCTGGGATCGAATTGGCGACGGCGCGTGGAGCATGTGGGAGCCAAGAAATCCCTGGATCAGGAAGGCCCGATTATCGTGTGACAACCTCCGCGAACCACAGACAGCCATGATTTTCCAGGAACCTTCGCGGAGGGCCTAGTAAGCTGATTTTGTGACTTTTTTATTCTTGCTCTTTGAAAACTGAATAGAGACATGGGATGAAATGGAGTGATTCGCGAAATGGCCCATTTATGTTATTTCATTTTCGTTACTTAGAAGAGAACAGTCGCGCCCCGTGCGGGCGCGTGGATTGAAACCGAATTAATGTGCCATCTCGAAAAACAATTCCTTCGTCGCGCCCCGTGCGGGCGCGTGGAT
>CALDNG010000049.1 GCA_937915285.1 uncultured Desulfomonile sp.
TTTAGTTTTAGTAAGATTCTCCATATAATTTAAGGGAGTAGGCATGTCTCACCATAACTTTCAACATTGTGACAAGACACGCCTTACAGAAACAGCGCAATATTTAAGCTAAAAATGGAGCCGATTCTCAGTTTTAGGATATGCGGCCACAGACAAGATCGCCGACCTGTGTTGTTCCGTGGCCCATTTGACCGGCCTCCAGCCTCTTGATGTCTTTGGAAAGGGTCTGGGACACAGACTCCTCTATCACCTTTGAAGCTTCCCTTTCACCGAGGGTGTCCAGCATCAGCGCTCCAGCCAGGATGCAGGCCAGAGGATTGATAACATTTTTTCCGGTGTATTTAGGCGCTGAGCCCCCGATAGGCTCAAACATTGATACCCCGGCAGGATTGATGTTACCACCCGCAGCGATTCCCATTCCACCTTGAATCATGGCCCCCAAATCAGTGATTATGTCACCAAACATGTTGTCGGTCGCTATAACATCAAACCATTCAGGATTTTTTACAAACCACATGCAAATGGCGTCAACATGGGCATAATCAGTTTCGACGTCCGGATACTCCTGTGAAAGTTCCTTGAACGTTCTCATCCACAAATCCCATGCGTACGTCAATACATTAGTCTTACCACATAGTGTAAGTTTCTTTCTGGTTCCCCGGTTGCGGGCCAGGTCGAAAGAATAACGCAAGAGCCGCTCCACTCCCTTCCTGGTATTGATGGATTCCTGAATGGCAATTTCATCCTGGGTGTTTTTCTTGAAAAACCCACCCGAGCCTACATAAAATCCCTCGGTATTCTCTCTCACAACAACAAAATCTATGTCTTCGGGAGTTTTATTCCTGATCGGAGTTTCCACATTCGGGTAAAGCTTTACAGGTCTCAAATTAACATATTGATCCAATTCAAATCGCATTCGAAGCAGTATGCCCTTTTCCAAAATTCCAGGGGTCACATCAGGATGACCAATTGCTCCCAGATATATGGCGTCATGTTTTCTTAATTCATCCACAACTGAATCAGGCAGTATTTCACCCGTTCTAAGATACCTCTCACCACCAAGATCGTAATGATGAAAATCAAGAGCGAACTGAAATTTTTTCGAGACTACCCCCAATACCTTGATGCCCTCGCGGATTACTTCAGGTCCCGTCCCGTCACCACCAATCACTGCTATCGAATACTTCCTGGACATATTCACCCCATTTAATTCAAGACTCTGATTTTCGGAACATTCCTCAGATATTAACAATCAGCTTGGATCACATTCCGACTGAAATAACTCTTGAATATTACATCAAAGTCGGTTAATTCTCAACTTTCCAAACCCAGACAGCGAAAACCGACCAAGTAAAAATTCGCAGATGTCTGGTACAAACATCGGTTCAATGCCACGAACTAAAGCCTGAGAGGATCCAAGACAGTCAAAAAACCTCTGCTTACAACTTTTTTGTTCATACGCATTGACATTTTTCGCACTCGACGCTAATCTAAAATCGTGAGGCCGTCTTCTATTTGTATCATGACTCCCCCCCCTTGATACTTTCCCGGAGACGGTCTTCTTTTTTCTACTAACATATGTGGAAATAGATCTTACCCCCTCAACTAACAATTAAACTTAGCTACATCGTATTTTCAATATTATATCATCCTTCAATGTATCTTCTTGTTCTGCCGACTTACTCAAGTTATCATCAGCCATGATTTTGTGAACTAACATCTGGGGAATGAGCAGGAAATATTTGATTGACGTTTAGACGCGTTGGCGCGTCAGACCATGGCTTTTTGGAAACTTTGTCCAAGAATGAAACAGGCAGAGGATTTTCTGCATTCGTGAAACTGCCTAAACACTTGAATGGAATTCTATGCCCGTCACTCTAGGAGTTAGTGTAAGATGTTACTGCTGGCCACTTGTCGGTTTCGCCAACCAATTATTGCTAATACCCTTGTTATTACAATAGGTTCTACTATTCAAAACACAAGAGTTTTCTGTTGACAAGAAGGGCGCTTTGAACTACAAGCCAAGTCAATTTCAAATTATTTCACACTATCCTGATGCTGGAGAAGAGAAATGCCCACATTAGAGGCAATTGGAAACAATTACGGCGTGACGCCCTACAGGCATCTTAAAGAAGACCCCAAATTCGATCAAATACGCAGCTTGATCGAGAACCTACCACCGGACAAACTCCGAGTGCTTGAAAAATACATTCAGCGTTGGAGCAATGAATCGGCAAGACCCGGCAAAATTCACCGCAATATCTAGGCCCAGGTTAGTGGACTAGTCTTTCCCGTTATCCTTCGCAAGGATCATTCTATTCCCATTCGATAGTTCCCGGCGGTTTCGATGAAATGTCGTATACCATACGATTAATGCCCCTTACCTCGTTTATGATCCGGTTTGAGATGGTAGCGAGAACATCATGGGGGATCCGGAACCAGTCTGCCGTCATGCCATCTGTTGATTCAACTGCGCGTAATGCCGCTACGTGCTCATAAGTTCTTTCATCACCCATTACGCCAACAGATTTTACGGGTAAAAGCACTACAAAGGCCTGCCAAATGCTGCGGTAGAGACCGGCGTTTCTGATTTCCTCTATTGCGATTGCGTCGGCTTCCTGCAATAAGGCTATTCTCTGGGGGGTAATCTCTCCCAGGATTCTTACAGCAAGTCCTGGGCCGGGGAATGGATGTCTCCATATCATTGACTCAGGCAAACTCAACTCCAACCCCAATTCTCTCACCTCATCCTTGAAAAGTTCGCGAAGAGGTTCTATCAGATCCAAATGCATCCTTTCGGGCAGTCCACCAACATTGTGATGACTCTTGATTGTGGCTGACGGTCCTCCCTTGAAAGAAACGCTCTCAATAACGTCAGGGTATAGTGTCCCTTGTGCCAGGAATTTAACATTCTCAAAACGCGCAGACTCACCTTCAAAAACCCTGATAAACTCCTCCCCGATGACCTTACGTTTAACCTCCGGATCAGTCACCCCTGAAAGCTTTTCAAGGAACCTGTCGGAAGCATCAACGTAGTCTACATCTATGCCAAGGTTACGATTGAAGATGTCCATAACCTCCTTGGCTTCGTCCTTGCGCAATAGCCCGTTATTCACAAAGATAGGATGAAGCTGGTCCCCAATTGCTTTATGCAACAAGGCAACCATCACCGAGGAATCAACTCCACCAGACAGCGCAGCCACGACCTCCGCGTCTCCTACTTTATCCTGAATGTCTTTAACGGTAGAATCAATGAATGAAGCCATTGACCAATCCGGCTTCAGTCCCGCTATCCGGAAAAGGAAATTGTGAATAACAGTCTTACCTTGGTGCGTGTGAGCCACCTCCGGATGGAACTGGACTCCGTAAATCCCACGACCAGGGTTCTCAATCACTGCGAAATCGGTGTCCTCTGTTTTTGCGGTGGATCGAAAACCTTCAGGCAACCTGATGACCTTGTCCCCATGACTCATCCAGACTTGATTTCTGTCGGATAGACCGTTGAGCAGAGAGGAGCCAGCGTCTATTTCCAAAAGATTAGCCCGCCCGTATTCCCTCTCCATGGCCGGCTCAACTACACCGCCCAAGCAGTGTGAAATCGCCTGCAAACCGTAACATATCCCGAGAACGGGCACGCCGTTTTCCAGAATCGACCCATCAAGCGTGGGGGCCTCTGGATCGTATATGCTTGCCGGGCCACCCGATAATACCATGGCGGACGGCCGATGCCTGTGAAAAGCCTCTATTGCCTTGTTGTAGGGGTGTATTTCAGAGTAAACGCCTGCCTCTCGTATCCTGCGAGCTATCAACTGGGTGTACTGTGATCCGTAGTCCAGAATGAGCACGTATTGTTTTGCTGACAAGTTGGACCTCTCCACTGCATGAAATAGAAGTTGAAATAAGATTACGCGTAGATTTGGGATCTAGCAATATCCGGATTCAGAACATGGCCTTCGTATAAGCATTTCCGAAACGGAATACCGGTTAATTCAAACTCAAACTAATACAGGTCTCTTCCGAGGACAGTGCCTTGCCTTTATTATTCAGACCCCAAGAATAACCTAAAGGCGCCATTCAAGAACCAGAACAAAAAAAACCGGGTCTAACCCGGTTTTTTCCGATGTATTCTGAAACCTTATTTGACCTGCTGTTTCTTAACCATTTCGTAGGACAGTCCAGGTGTTACACAAGGATTGCAACCCGGGGAATTAACTTCATACTTCTCGACATTGCTGACGAGCTTGGAGTTAGGCGGAAGAGCTGGAGGAGCGCCCCAAGCAACAGGACCACCGAAAGCAGGAGCAACGGCCTTGGGGGGGATAACCTGAACTTTTTCAGTAATGGTTGTGCCCTTCCAAACACCCCAGGGGCGGAAACCGGCTGTATATTGCTCACAACCACCCGTCATAAGCGTGCTGTCGCCGCCTGCCAGACCGGCTGTGTTCTTGGTGTAGCTTGTCTTTACTTTCATCGGTATCATGATCATATCACCGGTGTTAGCGCAAACAGGCATACCAGATACTTGAGCTCCGGCAACGGCCACCGCGGTTATAATCATAGCTACCGCGCCTAAAAGAACGATCATTTTCTTAACCATACCCAAATCCTCCTTTTATTAGGCCCCACCGAACTCGAACCGTGGAACCACATTTGGAATTATAGACACATAAAAACTGTTTGATATTTTAGCTATCAGATCAATCCCAATAAGTCAAGAAGATTTTTCTTAAAAGGCCCTGATAGCGACTCTAACACTATTCTGAAATCCTAACAAAAAAAGTTCACGTTTTCAAAAAAAAGTTTTGTTCACCGGATTTTCCAATAATACATTTTTGAGTGATCCGGTTCAACCAAAAAAGAATATCCGCTTCAGTATAATCATCCCAAAACCCTACTGAAACGAGCCCTTATAGGCCGTTTAAATGCGTCTTTATTGCACTAGCTTGATATCACTAGGATTTGTTATGTGTCCTGTTATCGCGCTCGCGGCGGCCACTGCCGGAGAGGACAAGACTACTTCGCTCTCGGGATGACCCATCCTGCCAACGAAATTTCTGTTGGTGGTTGAAATTGCGCGCTCTCCCTTTGCCAGTATTCCCATGTGGCCACCCAGGCAAGGTCCGCATGTCGGGGTGGAAACCGCGCCACCGGCTTCCATGATGTCCTGTATCAATCCCTCGGAAATAGCTTGGAGCATGATTGCCGGAGTCGCAGGGAACACTATGAGCCTGACGGCTTTTGCGACCCTGTTTCCTTTCAGAATTCTTGCGGCTATTCTCAGGTCTTCTATGCGTCCGTTGGTGCAAGAGCCTATTACCACCTGGTCGACTCGCACCTCTTTGACCTCTGATACGGGTCTCACGTTTTCCGGCAGGAAAGGCATTGCCACAACCGGCTCCAGATCTGAAAGGTTCAGTTGGATTACCTCTGCAAACTCGGCGTCCTCATCGGTCTCGAAAATCTTGAAAGGTCTTTTGAAACGACCGGAGCAATATTCGTTTGTGATGTGGTCAAAAGGGAAAATTCCGTTTTTGGCTCCAGCTTCAATAGCCATGTTCGCAATGGTCAGGCGATCTGCAATAGTCAGGGCCGCTAGGGCTTCGCCCGCAAATTCCATGCTTTTGTAAAGGGCGCCGTCTACGCCGATTCGGCCAATGATTTCCAGAATTATGTCCTTGCCTGAAACCCAGGGCTGCAGAGTCCCATTCAGGACGAATTTCATGGTCTCTGGGACTTTGAACCAGCACTTACCGGTAAGGGCGGCAGCGGCAAAATCAGTGCTCCCAACCCCTGTGGCAAATGCAGCAAGTGCCCCGTATGTGCATGTGTGGCTGTCTGCGCCGATTACGAGGTCTCCCGGTCCCACAAGACCTTTTTCAGGCAGCAACGCATGCTCAATTCCCATGTCACCGACATCAAAGAAATTCACTAGCCCCATTTCTTTGGCAAAGGCCCTGGATTTAGCGAGCATACTCGCAGAATCTATGTCTTTGGCGGGATTGAAGTGATCAAGAACCACCACCACCTTTTCCCTGTCGAAAACGCGCTTTCCCCCGGCATCCTCAAAAGGTTTCAACGCAAGTGGAAGCGTTATGTCGTTGGCCAGAGCAATATCAACATTCGCCTGAACCAGATCCCCCGCCTTTACGCTGTCCAGTCCGCTGTGATTTGCGAGTATCTTTTGGCTTATGGTCATTCCCATTTCTAAGGTTTCCTTCTGGTTAAAATAACAATTGAGTGACAACCCGTTCACTTTTAGCTGAATTTTCTACCAATTAAAATTGAGGCTTTCAACCTTTGAAGCGCTTGGTGTCTTTTAAATAGGCTTTCAGGCCCTCCTGCCAGTTCCTGAGGCTGAGTCCTGTAAGAGACTCGAACCTACCGACATCCAGGACAGAATTGAGGGGACGTGGAGCCGGACGGTTCAACTCCACGGTGGTCATTTCTTCCACTCTGATGTGGCTTAATCCCGCCATTTTGACAATCGCCGATGCAAACCCGTGCCAGGTTGTCTGTCCTGAGTTTGCCACATGGCAAATGCCCTTAGGGCGAAGTTCAACCAGTTTTACCAATGCCTCAACCAGATCCTTTGTAAAAGTCGGCCTGCCATGCTGGTCGCTCACTACCCTCAGGACATCCCTCTCCTGACATGCTTTCAGGATCGCCTCCACAAAATTTTTCCCGTGAATACCGTAAAGCCATTGAGTCCTCACTATGAGTGAAGCATCTGGAATGACTGACATTACCAGCTCTTCTCCTTCAGCCTTTGTCCGGCCGTATATCCCGAGTGGATTTACTGGGTCATTCTCCAGGTAAGGAGTTGTTTTGGTTCCATCAAAAACATAGTCAGTGCTCAAATGAATCAAAAAGGCCTCACAGGATCTGGCAGCTTCAGCAACATTAGAAGCCCCCTGCGCGTTGACCCGGTATGCCATCTGTTGATGATTTTCGCATCCATCCACGTCTGTTAATGCGGCAGTATTTATGATTAATTCAGGTTTTACCCTTTCGACTGCCGTTAAAATTGAGACACAGTCCGTTATGTTGACTTCAGGAAGATCGACCCCTATCCAGGGGATTCCAAGACTATCCAGGGCTGAACACAAATCTGTTCCCAACATTCCATTTGACCCGACCACCATTACGGGTCCTCTAGTTCTTTTCAAGATTTGACCTCCAACTAAACGCTCTATTCATCTGAGCCCGCCAAACAGATTCGTGACTCATGATCCATTCCTGGTTGAACTTGCTTGCGCGATTTAATAGTATTACCTGAGTAAGCGTTTTACCAAATTCATCCTGATAATGACATCTTTGATGGCCAAGCAAACGAGGGAGACAAGCCGATGCTGGTGAGGCCGGCAAGAAAGGATGACACGACGGCATTATTGGCTTTGCTTGAGCCCTGGCTCAGGAATGATCCCTCCTGGAAATTTCAACTGGAATCCATCTCTTTAACCGGCGAGAGGGAAGAACCTTTTTTTATTGATGTGCTTGAGGTTGAAAGAAAGATTGCTTGCGCTGCTATCTGGAGACCCGTTAACAATACCCGCATAGAACTGCTTGCTGTAAATTTCGCGCTCGAAGCGTCAAACGATCTCCTTCAGGAGTTCATGCAACGTGAAATTGTTGAATGGTCGAAACGCAAAACAAAGCAGGTGACAGTAAAAATACCCTGTTCCGTTGCGGAAGAATTGATGCCCTGTTTGAAAAAAATGGGGTTTGCAGTGGAAAGCCTAACAGACACGGAACTTCCCTTCGAGCCAATCATCACTATGACCAAAACGTTCGTCCATGAAACAATCAAGGGTGAATGTCTTCTGGACTTCCTCAAAAAACGATTTACCAGCTTGGGATACGAAATTATGGCCGATGACAACGGATTTTCGTTCAGAATGCGCGATCTGTATCAAAAGCCATTTGTTGTAGGGTCTTGGCACAAAGTAACACCTTCCGGAAACGGGATCATAGTTTATCCTCCGGCAAAAAAAATTGAGGACCACGAGTTAGAGATCTTTTACTACCCCTTGAGAATAATTGGCCCTGATGACACCCCCATACTGGTAACTCTAGAAAAGAAAAAGGCTTGTTCCATTCTAAAACTGCCGAAAGACGATGCTGATCAAAAGAACATGTTCGAAGATGACTCGGACCTGATAAGCTGCGGGACTGATCTTAATCACACCACATACTCCATCGCGACCGGTCACAAAAACCTCAGGAAGGGTTTACCCATCCTGTTTTACGTTAACGGCCTTGGAGCGGCAGGAGAGGCAAGAATAGTGGATTGGGAGACGAAAACCGTCTCGAATCTGGAAAAACAACTTGATGATTTTCCGGGCATAGGTCTCGAAGACCTGGACATCAAAACCGCCCGATCAGCATGCAAGCCATCTTTAATCCTTAAAATAAAATTCAATTGTTACAAGTCATTCCATCGGGTCATTTCATTCGAGGAAATAAAAAACATAGACGCGTCCTTCAATCCCCAAAGGAGGCGTTTTGTTTCCAACAGCCTCTTCGACTCCATAATCGAAATGGCCTATCAATCCTGACGTCTCTACGACGTCGACAAATGAAGGCAAACCAGCTCATGAATGGACACAACCATCAAGCCCTAATATATGAATACAAAGGGATAAGACCAACCCTTGGAGAAGGAGTATTCCTGGCCCCAGGAGTGGTGCTGCTAGGCGACATCACAGTGGAGGATCATGCCAACATCTGGTTTTATACGGTTGCCAGGGGTGATGTGAACTTCATTAAAATTGGAAGACAAACAAATATCCAGGATCATTGCATGTTGCATGTGACAACCGACAAGTTTCCCCTG
>CALDNG010000050.1 GCA_937915285.1 uncultured Desulfomonile sp.
ATGCGCCATCCGGGTCCGACCTGAGAATGTCGGTGGAAAATTCCATCAAGGCGGCCAGGAAATGCGGTGAACTCTCTCGACAAATGCTGGCCTACTCCGGAAAGGGACTTTTTCAGATCACAAATGTTAACATGAAGGAACTGGTTGAGCAAAACGCCCAGATTTTCAGGACGGCCATTCCCAAGACAATCAATCTGGTCATGGATCTCGATGACCATACGCCAAGTGTCAAAGCAGACGCCGGCCAAATTCAGCAAATAATTATGAACCTGATCACAAACGCATCCGAAGCTCTGACCGGGAAAAACGGAACGATTCGTGTGGTAACAGGGGCGAGGTATTGCGATAGTGAATTACTTTCAAAGAGCATTTTTCCCAAGAAACCTGAGCCTCAGGATATGGTTTTCATTCAGGTAACCGACGATGGCTGCGGCATGGATTCTACAACCATAGACCGAATTTTTGATCCATTTTTTACAACAAAGTTTACTGGGCGTGGGTTGGGAATGTCGGTCATACACGGAATTGTCAGGGGACATGATGGCGCCATAACTGTCGATAGCAATCTGGGGAGTGGAACAACAATCACTATTTACTTGCCTGTTTCAGACGACATTTTGGAATCGGACGAATCCCTGAAAACACCAACAACATCCAAAATGATGGAAAAAGTCTGCCTTCAGAAAGAGTCCAACAGCATTCTTGTGGTAGATGATGAGGTGGAAGTGAACCAACTCATGATAAGGATTTTGAACAAGCATGGACTAAACGCCATTCCCGCGTACAATGGGAAACAGGCCCTGGAAATCTTTGAACAGACACCCGAATCTTTCTGTTTGGTAATCGTAGATTTGACCATGCCAGAGATGGATGGTGTGGAGACTTTTAAACGATTAAAACAGATCAGACCTGATATTAACATCATTCTATGCAGCGGCTACGACGAGTTTGAAATCAGCCCGAGATTTGATAAGGACCTGCGTCCGCAGGCATTCTTAAAAAAACCGTTTGATTATAATACCGTCAGGGACCTGATTCAGAATTACATGTGATTAAAAATACCCTCAATTTTTGTGGCTCGACGTAAACTTCCCAAAAGCAATTTTCCGTTTGGTTTAGGCATTCATTTATGATATAGCTGTCGGGCGCCAGCATGAGCACTATATATTGTGGGTTTAATTAAATGTCACGCGTAATATGCGTATGTAATCAGAAGGGCGGAGTCGGGAAGACGACCACATCGGTCAATCTGGCTTCGTGTCTAGCCCTAGCTGACAAAAAATGTCTACTAATAGATATGGACCCACAGGCTAACGCTTCCAGCGGTGTAGGAATCAGAATCAGCTCAGGGTCTCCTTCCACTTACAGCTTTCTAATTCTGAACGATATTGCGGCAAACGTAATAAAATCGTCTGAAATCAATTACCTGGATGTGATCCCTTCTTCCCAGGATCTCACAGGAGCAGAGGTGGAGTTGGTTTCAATGGCCGGCCGGGAGAGGCTTCTTTTTGGCGCACTGAAGATGGTCCGGAATTCTTATGATTACGTCATCCTTGATTGTCCGCCCTCACTGGGTTTTCTGACGCTTAACGCACTTGTAGCAGCGGATTCGGTGCTGATACCGGTTCAGTGTGAATATTACGCCCTTGAGGGAGTAGGCAACCTTCTCAAAACTATCCACCGCATACGCCTGGCTTTCAATCCACTTCTAAAAATTGAGGGTTTTCTTCTTACAATGTTTGACGCCCGCAACAATCTCAGCCATCAGGTCGCAAATGATGTGAGGAAAAATCTTGGATCACAGGTGTTTGGTTCCATAATTCCACGAAAGGTAAAATTATAGGAAGCCCTGAGTTTTGGTAAACCGGTAGTCCTGTATGACATGTCTTCAACCGGGGCAGTCAGCTACATGGCGCTATCAAAGGAGATATTGGATGCTGAAGCAGAAAGACACAGCCAAAAAAAGAACAGCGCTGGGACAGGGTCTTGACGCTCTAATTCCGATTGATCTTTCGTTTCCTTCTTCAGAACAGAATGATCAGAGCATAAAGACAGTTCCTATTGATCTTCTAGGCCCCAATCCCTATCAGCCGAGAAGACTTTTCAATGATGAATCCCTGGCTGATCTGGCCAAGTCTATCAAGGAAATAGGCTTTATTCAGCCATTGATAGTGAGGGAGTCAGGGTACGGAAGATATGAAATTGTCGCCGGTGAAAGGAGATGGAGAGCCGCCACTATAGCGGGACTTCAGACTATTCCAGTGATAGTCAGACCACTTTCAGACCTGGAATCCCTGGAAATTGCAATCATCGAAAACATTCAGCGTGAAGACCTTAATCCTGTCGATACTGCCGAAGCCTATGAAACTCTCATCAATAAATTCTCATACACTCATGAGGCCCTGGCCAAAAGAATATGTAAAGACAGAACCAGCATAACAAACCAGTTAAGGCTTCTTAAGCTTCCTGATCCAATAAAGGAAGACCTGCGAGAACAAAAACTGTCTATGGGACATGCCAGAACTCTACTGGCGATTGATAATATTTCTGCACAACTGTCGCTCTCATCAAAAGTCATAAAAAGAAAACTTTCAGTCAGAGAACTGGAAAAGATTGTTCAGAATTACAAAAACAAGAAAGACAAAACCAGGAAAACCGAGACGGAAGATTCCTGTGAAAATACCAGAATAGAAAATGACCTTTCCAGCCTTCTTTCCACAAAGGTTAAATTGATAAAAAAACCAAATAATTCAGGTAAATTGGAAATTTATTTCCATTCCATTGACGAATTGACTCGTTTGTTAGATACTCTTGGTTTGCAGGAAGAAATGTCCTGAAAACAGCGTCACTGTCTGGATTCCAATAACCTGATTTTTTAAAATTTTTTATGATCGTGAAAAACTTTTGGGAAGAATCTTTGGCCCTTTTAAGGACCAGGCTGAATGAACATGCCATTAACACATGGATAACGCCCATGGTTTGTGAAGAAGTTTCTGAGACCAGGGTCGTTTTCAGTGTGCCCAACAACTTTTTCATAACCTGGATAAAAGATAACTATCTAGAAATAATAAGCGATTCAGTTAATGAGGTTACAGGCAGTACACTATCCATAGACTTGAGGCTCCGTGAAGAAACCACGACCATTGAAAACCTTTGTAATGATTTAAGAACCGAAAAGTTGGATGATTCGCGAGAACTTACGTCTGTAACAGATTACGTAAGGCGAAAGAACATTAATCCTCGCTACACTTTTGAGAGCTTTGTTGTAGGTTCGTGCAATCAGTTCGCCCATGCGGCAGCGAGGTCGGTATCGGAGAATCTGGGAGCTTCATACAACCCTCTTTTTATTTATGGAAGTGTAGGTTTGGGAAAAACCCACTTGATGAGCGCCGTAGGATACGCAGTTGCCTGCCGTGACCGCTCTAAAAATATAGCTTTTGTCACATCTGAAGAATTCACAAATGAAATGATAAACGCCATAAGATTTGATCGCATGGTTGATTTTAGAAACAAGTATCGAAGCCTCGATCTTCTGATGATTGACGATATACAGTTTATCGCTGGCAAGGAACGGACCCAGGAGGAGTTTTTTCATACGTTCAACTCTATTTATGAGGCATCAAAACAAATCATTATTACTTCTGACCGTTTTCCAAATGAAATACCTGAACTGGAGCACCGTCTTCGTTCCCGGTTTAGCTGGGGTCTCATTGCAGATATGGGATCTCCAGACCTGGAAACAAAGGTCGCCATCCTTAAAAGAAAAGCTTTTGAAGACAATTTTGAGTTACCAGATGATGTAGCTTATTTCCTGGCTGAGCAGGTCGAATCAAATATAAGGGAACTGGTCGGTTACCTGATCAGAGTAATGGCCATGAGTACACTTCAGGGAATACCAATATCGGTCAACCTCTCCAAAATTGCTCTCAGGGAAATACTCCACAGAAATACAAAGACAGTGACGGTAGACGACATCATCAACTGTGTTTCAAAATCCTTCAACGTGAAATCTGTGGATGTTAAATCGAGGAAAAAGCACAAGCGTTTCTCTTTGCCACGTCAGGTTGGGATGTTTCTCTCAAGAAACCTTACCGAGTTATCATATCCTGAAATCGGAGCGGCTTTTGGTGGAAAGGATCATTCTACAGTTGTTTACGCCGCAAAAAAAATCGAAAAAAGAATAGAAGAAGATAATTCATTTAAGAATTTAATCGAAGCCATCAAGAAAGATATAAAGGGAATTTAGGTAGAGGTTGTTGTTTAGAGACTGTTGATAACCTTGTAAATGGTTTATCCCTGACTTTTTTAACCGGTCTATTTTGTTTTCATCAACTTTCTCTCAACAGTGGATAGCCTATCTGTAAAACGTTTTCAGGCATTTTTTCACTAATTCACAGGGTCTATTATGACTACTGTATTTTTTAATTATTTATAAGATAAAGAGTAGAGGAGAAACCAATGCAGTTTGAAATGGACAAAGATACACTTGTAGAAGGTTTATCAAAACTGGTCCCGATAACTGAAAAAAGGTCACCGCTACCTATACTGTCTCACGCACTTCTGGAACTTGATGATACGAAAATTACACTTACGGCTACCGACCTGGAAGTTGGTCTACGAATGAACTATGACTGCACGGTAATAGAACCCGGAACAGTCACCGTCCCTGCAAAAAAGTTTTATGAAATAACCCGGGAGCTTCGTTCCGGAACGATTATTGTGAGCACTAATGAAAAACACCGCATGAACATTGTTTCAGGACCATCGTCTTTTGATCTTGCGGGCATGGATGCGGCAGACTTTCCGGCCTGGAATGATCCAGAGTCTCTGGAAACTTCGGAAATAGAAACTGAGACTCTGATCAGAATGCTGGATAAAACTTTGTTTGCAGCCTCAAACGATGATTCAAGGTTCAACCTTAACGGTGTTCTTTTTGAGAGAGAGAATGAAAAGACCAAACTGGTTTCCACAGACGGTCACAGGTTGGCTCTTATTCAATCGGCTGTCAACTTACCGATGGAATCAAGGTTCATTGCCCCGAAGAAAGGTCTTGTAGAACTTAAAAGATTTCTTGAAAACATGAAGCAAAAAGCCCAGTTCGGTTTTGAAAGGAAAAACCTTGTTGTCAAAACAGAACGTGCAATGATGACGGTTCGTCTTATCGACGGGGATTATCCGGACTACAACAAGGTCATACCTCAGACCAAGGGGAGGAAAGCTTTCATAGAAAAAAACGATCTTGTCCAATCTCTCAAGAGGATGGGAATATTGACGTCCGATCGGAATAGGGGCATAAGCCTCTTCCTTAGAGATGGAGAAATTGGGTTGAAGGTCAACAATCCGGACCTGGGTTCAGCAGAGGATTCCATGCCGATCGAATTCGATGGAGAAGAGGTTCAGATCATTATCAACGTGCAGTATCTGCTTGATGCCCTTGCAGTAATTTCATCCGACAGGATTTCACTCGAATACCACAAAGAAGGCGCCCCGGTCATCATCAAACCACACCCGGAACAGGACTATTTCAATATCGTCATGCCTATGAGAAAATAGGTTCCTGTAACTCAAGGATAGAACCAGAGGAAAACACATTGACAGACACTGGTGAAAAAAATCTCTATGGAGCTGAACAAATAAAGGTTCTGGATGGTCTCGAGGCCGTTCGCAACACCCCTGGAATGTATATTGGCAACACAGGTGTTGAGGGGCTTCATCACCTTGTGTGGGAGGTTGTTGATAATTCGGTGGATGAGGCCCTGGCAGGATACTGCAAAAAGATCACCGTTGTAGTTCACCTGGACTCCTCTGTGACCATAGAGGATGACGGAAGAGGAATCCCCACAGACATTCATCCCACAGAAAAAATACCCGCTGCTGAAGTAGTCATGACAATACTTCACGCAGGTGGAAAATTCGATAGTGAGACTTACAAAGTATCCGGAGGACTCCATGGAGTCGGTGTTTCGGTAGTTAATGCACTTTCAGAATCACTCAAGCTTGAGATAAGGCGTGGAGGACAGGTATTCAGGCAATTTTACAAGAGAGGTAAAAAGGTTACCGATCTGGAGGTTGTCGGCACAACCAAACGAAATGGGACCAAAATTACCTTTAAGCCTGATACGGAGGTATTTGGGGCCGCTGAACTCAATTATGACACTATAGCGTCCAGGCTGCGTGAACTCGCTTTTCTGAACAAGGGCCTGACCATAACATTCGATGATGAAAGATCACAGAAGCAAACCGTGGTTTTCGAGTTTGAAGGGGGGATTGTCTCCTTTGTTGAGCATCTCAACAGGGCTCGAAAAACCATGGAAGGAAACACAATATACATCAGTGGCGAAAAAGACGGAAATCAGGTTGAATGCGCAATCCAGTACAATGATGGATATTCTGAAACCATTCTGTCTTTTTGCAACAATATTAACACATTCGAGGGCGGAACACACCTTTCCGGTTTCAGGGCGGCTCTCACTAGGACTGTCAATCAGTACGCCAATTCCAAGGGTTTGCTTAAAAACGGCAAGAATGTGTTAACCATCACAGGTGATGATCTCAGGGAAGGCCTGACTGCAATACTTAGTGTCCGTATGCTAAACCCTCAGTTCGACAGCCAGACCAAATCCAAACTCGGTAACATGGACATCAAGGGTATAGTGGAGCAACTTATCAATGACAAGTTGTCCGAATACCTTGAGGAAAACCCCAACACAGCCAAATGGATCATAAATAAGGCTATTGAGGCCGGACGCGCCAGGGAAGCGGCAAAAAAGGCACGGGAACTTACCAGAAGAAAGAGCGCCCTGGAATCAGCCGCTCTGCCGGGAAAACTAGCTGATTGCCAGGAGAAAGACCCGGCTGCCTCAGAATTGTTTTTAGTCGAGGGAGAATCTGCCGGAGGGTCCGCAAAACAGGGAAGAGACAGAAAATTTCAGGCTATTTTGCCGCTTCGCGGCAAAATCCTGAATGTTGAAAAGGCCCGTTTTGACAAGATTGTCCAAAGCCAGGAGATAAGAACCCTTATTACGGCCATGGGTACAGGTATCGGAGAAGAAGATTTTGATATCTCAAAAATTAGATATCACAAAATAATCATAATGACCGACGCCGATGTTGACGGCTCGCACATAAGAACACTTCTACTGACATTCTTTTTCAGATGCGTCCCTGATGTTGTAAACAGGGGTTATCTTTACTTTGCCCAGCCACCGCTGTTCAAAGTAAAAAAGGGGAAAGAGGAATTTTACATCAAGGACGAAAGCAAGCTCGATGATGTAGTCCTCGGATACGGTCTGGAAAATGCGAAAGTGCTCAAAAATGACGGCTCCTATCTGGAAGGATTGGTTCTTGTCAATCTAATCAAGAACCTTTTGCGGATGGAGAAAATCCTCGAGTTATTTGAGCGCAAGAACATGGACGGCCAGGTAATAAAGTTTTTCATTGATTCCGGATTAAAATCGGACAGTTTGGACACTCTTGAAAATACAGAGGCATTGCTCAACAGCACCGTAACCAAAATAGAGACCGAAATGCCGGAAATCGCTATTCTTGAGAAGAGAATTGACAAGGATGAAGAGGAATCAAAATATCTGATAGAACTGAAAACCAGGCACAACGGTCTCAATAGGACCACGCTTATAGATTATGAGATTCTGGATTCACCTTCTTTACAGGAGATACTAACAATTCACCACCGTCTTGAAATGATGGGCCCTGCCCCTTATGTCCTGGAAACCGATGGAGCCTCAAAGTCTTTCAGTTCCTTTTCAAGACTGGTTGAAACGGTCATAGAGCAGGGCCGCAAAAAAATCTCCATACAGCGTTATAAAGGCCTTGGAGAAATGAATGCGGAGCAGTTGTGGGAAACCACCATGAATCCCGAAAATCGAAAAATACTGCAGGTGAATGTTGATGACGCCATTAAGGCAAACGAAATCTTTTCTACGTTGATGGGGGATCAGGTTGAGCCTAGAAGGGATTTCATCGAGAAGAATGCTCTCAACGTCATGAATCTCGATTATTAAAGAGGGTAAAACAAAAAAGGCAGCGGCTTGTTAAAAGCCACTGCCTTGGAAGTAAACATACGTCCGGAAACGACAATAAGGATTATAGTTTCGGTCTGGGCAATAATCCCGCTTTTTCAGCTATTTCACCAACTTTTTCTTCCCACTCGATGGCCATTATGTGGACGCCTGCAACACCCTTCATTTCCTTGAGCTTGTGAAGTATTTCAACGGCTATTGTAATACCTTCTTCGGCCTGTTTTTCCTTTGGTGTGTCTTTCATACGTTTTAACAGATCCTCGGGAACATCCATACCTGGCACGTTGTTTGCCATGTATTTGGCCATTCCGAAAGATTTAAAAGGAGTCAATCCGCCAAGGATGTAAACTTTTTCATGCAGACCGCGATCCACCACCTGCTTCATCCATTCTTCGAATTTAGGCAGGTTGAAAATGCACTGTGTCTGGATGAAATCGACGCCGGCGGCCACTTTCTTGGCCAAACGTGGCACGCGGATTTCAAAGGGATCGGCGAATGGATTTTCAGCAGCGCCGATAAATAGTTTTGGCGCCCCTTTGATTTCCTGTCCACCGACGAATTTGCCATCATCACGCATGGTCTTGACTGCATTGATCAACTGGATTGAGTCCAGATCAAATACATTTTTAGCCTGTGGATGATCGCCGAATTTCTGATGGTCACCGGAAAGGCAAAGCATGTTCTTTATCCCAAGGGAACAGGCCCCAAGGATGTCACTCTGCATAGCGATCCTGTTTCTATCGCGGCACACCATCTGCATCACCGGCTCCATGCCTTCCTGAAGCATGAGCA
>CALDNG010000051.1 GCA_937915285.1 uncultured Desulfomonile sp.
GTTGTGAGAATAATGTGAATGATTTTGAGGCCATTGGCTTTCAGGGTGCTACCGGTCTCGGTAACATCCACGATTGCGTCCACTACTCCTTCGTTGACTTTGGCTTCGGTGCTTCCCCAGGAAAATTCGACGTCCACCCTGACATTTCTCTCCGCGAAAAACCTCTTGGTAACACCGACGAGTTCAGTGGCTATACGTTTTCCGTCAAGATCTTCCGGGACCCGGTAATTGGAGTCGGCGTCCACCGCCAAAACCCATCTGGCCGGGTTCTGCGACACCTTCGAATAGACAAGGTCGTCAATAACCCTGACATCAGATTCATTCTCGAGAATCCAGTCCTTGCCTGTCAGGCCAGCGTCAAAGGTTCCGGACTCAACGTATCTTGATATTTCTTGGGCCCTGAGGCGCGCCATGATTATTTCATCGTCATCAACTGAAGGGAAATAGCTCCTTGGGGAAACGGTTATATTCCACCCGGCCCTTCTAAAAAGTTCTATAGTGGCCTGTTCAAGGCTACCTTTTGGTATGACCAGTCTAAGTGGCTCGTTCCTAGTCAATCTCTTCCAACACTCCTTCCTTGTTTAAGCGCCTGAAAAAACAACTCCATTTCTTTGTGTGGCAGGCCCCGTCTCCCTGCTGGTCAATCAGAAGCAGTATGGTGTCGAGATCACAATCGACCAGAACCTCCCTGACAATCTGGAAGTCTCCCGAAGTAGCGCCCTTGCGCCAGAGTTCCTTTCTGGATCTGCTCCAGTAGCAGGCCCGGCCCTCTTTCAATGTAGTCTGAAGCGCTTCCTCGTTCATGTATGCCATCATCAAAACCTTGCCGGTCCTAATGTCTTGAGCTATGGCCGGAATCAGTCCGTTACCTTTGGCAAAATCCAAACCCTGAAAAAGACTTGAAACTGATTCGTTCATTCTCATTCCCCGTCGCTTTCCATCATCAATGAGGCCTCATGAGCCTTAAGCAGCACGGATACGATCTCAACACTCACCTGAGCTTTAGCGGTGTCGATTGTGCCATTCAGAACACCTGAAAGTAGGTCGTTCAGGAAATCGATCGCGTCTGAGGGATTATTTACAGGAAAGCTGTGTCTGAATTGATCCACACGTCCTGAACCAGAAACCTGGGGACCCGGCGCAACCCCAAGTTTGACTGAATCATCTCCACGGGCCTCAAGGATGTCTTTGAATATTTCTATGGCTTCCGGGGTGTAATCATCGTAATCTTCCCGCAATATCCTCTTGATTTCCGAGGTGCTGTACGACTCGAGCATCTCTCTATCTATTTCAAAACTTGACATGCTGCCTCCACGACAAAAAAGAGCGCCGTTTCAACTACGAAACAGCGCCTCTTGATCCAGTAAACTTTTTTACCAATCTTTTATCTAATAAACAACTCAATAATTTTTACGGTCTGGTCGTCGCGTTCCCACTCCATTTCATCAAACCATTTCCATGCCTTGCTCAGAGCGCAACCAGAGAGAAAAAGAGTCGCAAGAGCTATAACCAGCAGTTTTTTCATGAAAGATCCTCTTTGTCGGCCCCCCGTAGGCGGGGTATCAGAGCCTATCCACCAGGATAACAATTGGTCACTGATGTTAAACGAAAGGCTAAGTATTAATTAATTCTAATTTTATCATACAATAGGGTATTTTTACAAGTCTTTGGCGCCACACACGGCTTCAGTCGTTTCTTTACGGCGCCTGCAATAAAAAAAGCCGGATGGCATTCGCCAATCCGGCTTTTACGAGCTATTCGAGTATGAACTTCAGATATCCGGGGCCTTATGGAAGGCTCTCCAGGTAGTGCTGGGCGCTATAAGCGGCAGTCGCTCCATCGCCTACTGCGGTCGAAACCTGCCTCAGAATCTTGGATCGGATGTCACCGGCGGCAAAAATTCCGGCCGTTGAACTGGCCATTTTGTCATCAGTCACCACAAAACCTGTCGCGTCAGTTGTCACAAGTTCCCTGAAAGCAGCATTATTGGGTGACAGACCCACATAGAAGAATATGCCTCCGACCGCAAGTTCCTCAATACGTCCATCAATGGTCGATTTGATCTTGACCATCCGAACTTCACTGTCTCCTGATATCTCAACCGGCACGCTGTTCCAATGAATTACCACTTTGGGCTCAGCAAATGCCTTCTCCTGAATCTCCTTGACTGCGCGTAGTTTATCCCTGCGATGAATGAGGTGTACCTTGGTGGCGAACCTGGTGAGGTAGATTGCTTCTTCAACGGCGGAGTCTCCACCACCTACAACCGCAACTTCCAGATCCCTAAAGAAAGGCCCGTCACAAACGGCGCAGTAACTGACACCTTTACCAGCCAGTTCCTGTTCACCCGGTATCCCGAGTTTAACCGGCGATGCCCCGGTTGCGAGAATGATCGCTCCGCACTCAATAGTTGATCC
Organism: uncultured Desulfomonile sp.; assembly: GCA_937915285.1. Taxonomy (GTDB): domain Bacteria; phylum Desulfobacterota; class Desulfomonilia; order Desulfomonilales; family Desulfomonilaceae; genus CAITZA01. Next base: position 2,418 of record CALDNG010000051.1, read on the forward strand.
AGAATCGTCGGTGAGCACAAAACCATTCGGATTTTTAGCAACAGACACGATATCCCTGTTGATAATCTCAAGCCCAAATTTGCGGGCTTGAGATTCCATCCTTTGCGCCAACTCATAACCGTAAACCGGTTCGATGTTGCCGGGATAATTGTCTATCCACTCGGTAGCGGCCATCTGTCCGCCGGTCGAGCCCTTCTCTATGAGAATCGCCCCAACCCTGGCCCTGGCCGCATACATTCCCGCGGTGAGCCCTGCAGGACCACCACCAAGTATCACTAGTCCCGTTTTCATTAGCTGACCTTGTCTAATAATTCCTTGATCTTGCTTTTTGGCACTGCGCCCACTATCTGATCCACCACCTGCCCATTCCTGAACAGCATCAGCGTAGGAATCCCGCGAACACCATATTTGGAGGGGGTCTGCTTGTTGTCATCAACATTCAGCTTGGCAATTTTGACCTTGCCAGTGTATTCGCCGGCAAGCTCTTCAACAACCGGTCCAACCGTCCGGCAAGGTCCGCACCAGGCCGCCCAGAAATCCACCAGCGCAGGTGTGGATGATTTCAGTATTTCTTCCTCGAAATTTGCATCAGTTACATGCAAAAGTTTACCACTGTCGGACATTTCGTTACTCCTCTCGAATCGAATAATAAACTAATCATTGCAACAACGATTTCTAAGAAAACGTAATAATCTGATCTTTACCTGTTCAGGTATTTCATCGGATATTCCGGACCCGCACAATGTGACAGTCTTCTCAAGACCCTGGTATATGATTGCGCACGGAGGACATTCACGCAGATGTTCCTCTATCAGCATGCATTCATTGTCTGAAAGTTCCCGATCCAGATAATCAGACAGTTTCCTGCAAAAATCACTACATTTGTTCATAGGCTTTTGTAAACTCTCTGGGAATCAGATAATTCATTTTCCATATAATAA
>CALDNG010000052.1 GCA_937915285.1 uncultured Desulfomonile sp.
TAGAGCCGACCACTTGTTCAAATCCCAGCCAAGAGTAAGTCAAGCGATTGACCTCCAAAGTTGGTTTCACTCCGTGATCGTTAGTTTTGCTCCTGTTTGGGCAATTCCAAACGGCATTATCTTTCCGCCGGCATCCGAAATGGCCTTTTCTACTCTGGAACGATTTTCAGGATTGGCGATAGTTATCATGCAACCTCCGCCACCAGCGCCACAAATCTTGCTGGCTATGGCGCCCGAGCCTTTGGCCGCAGACATGATGGACTCGATCACAGGCGTCGATACCCCAGGAGAAAGCTCACGCCGAAGCTTCCATTCCTCATCAACCAAATGTCCAATCTCATGCCATCTCCCCAAATCGACCGCCTCTGCCATCTTGGTAGCCACATCTCTTATCTTGATGAGTCTGGATTTCACCGACTGATTCTTCTCGATGACGTTTCGGGTGATGTCCCAGTTGTTCATGCCTGAGAAGCGACCCTCACCAGTGTAGGAAAGGATGATGATCTTTTCGAGAGCTTCTCTGGCCTGCTCGGGCATTTGGCATTGTGTCCTGTGAAAACCTGCGCAATCGAATTTAATGAACGAAATGCCACCCGATAAGGCGGCAATATGGTCCTGTTTCCCCGCGGGAACGCCTATTAGGCTGGTTTCCACATCGGCGGCGTAGTTTATTATCTGGTCATCAGACCAGTCCTGATCCCTAAGTCTTTTCAGTCCCAGGAGAAGCGTTATGAGCAGCGCGCTGGATGCCCCAAGTCCCGAACCGGCAGGAGCTTCATTGAAGGTCGATATTTCCAGACCGCCACCTGGTGGAAATGCCTTCAGGGCCTTGAACACCAGCCCTAAAGGTCCCTCAGTATTCCATATTTCTTCGAGGCCTGCAGTAGCAGAAATCCCTAGGTCAACGGAGTCTATTCTTATCTCAGGGCTTTCGAGCGTCTTGAACACCGACGTGCTCTTAACTGAAATCGCCGCGTTTACCGTAAAACCGCCATCCATGAACAAATAGACAGGGTAAAGGTCGGTGGTTCCTCCAGCCAGATCGATCCTATTGGGCGCCAGGACTTCTAATCGCATTTCAGTAACCATGGTCCTGAGCTATTATGGCCACCTTTAGGTCTGTCATCATCGGGCGCCTGTGGATTATGCTTGTAATATTGCATATCCTTTCAGGACTGTCACAGTCCATGCACTGAGCAGTCTTGACGCAGGGGGTCTTGCGGTTAAGGCTTATTGCCCTGATAGGGGCCGCAAACTCTTCGATGCGGGTAAGCGCCGCGTCTAGGTCAGCGACCAGCTTGTTCTTGCCCACGATCACTATCACCCTTTTTGGGCCAAAGGTCATGGAGTTGATCCTGTTTCCGCAACCGTCCCTATTCACGATTTCGCCGGTCATGGTGACAGCATTTGCCGAAGTTATGAAAAGATCACAGGTCAACTGTTTTTTCCTGCATGCCAACTCTTCCGGATCACCAGGTTTATATCGCCAGTGGTCAAATATTGTCTTGCCTTCCGCCTCCAGCATGTTGATGACCCCCAGGTTTCTGACGGTGTGGGTTCCCGCAACACCCACCGTTTCCATGTCTGCGGCGTTCTCCTTGATGAATGACAAAAGAGCGTCTGTAGTTGCAAAGAAATGGGCGTCGAAATTGTGCTTTCGCAATTCCTTCACCGCTGTTTCAATAACTATTTTCATGTGCGTTTCCTGAAAAGTGTCCAATTTAACCTCCTTTAAACTAGAGTTCTTGAATTATGCAAATCAGTCTACGTTGAGCTTTTGGAGTTGACCAATTCACTGGATCTTGCCCTTCAACGGCTTGCGCGTATCCAGTTCATGCCTGATGGGGCACCATTCATGGGGTTGAGTCCCGGAAATAAATGGTTCCACAGATATTTTACTACACATGGAAGTCGCCCTAAGACCCGACTCGGAACATATTCTTCTGAATAGAATGCCACTAGGGGCATGAGCAGTTGCTGTCCTTGAGATCAGTGGAGCCATGACATAATCCGTGAACGCGGAAATCCTGCCGGTGTCCCTCAAGACTGCGTTGAGTCTGATTACCATTAATGCGTTTGAATTATATACCATCCCCCATGTCCCTTCCGGATCTGTGGATATAAGCCGGGACGGAATCTTGTTGAGGTTCAGGGCCATGTTATCACCTTCATCGGTTTGAGAAGTGTTTTTTAACATGTGGTTCACCAGATAAATGGCCGAAGCGCTCAGCGCCGGTCTGCGCCGCGCTCTGGAATCAGGTGTCTCAAGGTTTCCCGTCTTATAAACGATTGATGGTTCCGAAAAATCACCCACATTTGCAGCTAGGGAATAAATACTGGCCAGCTTTTGAATATCGACAGGTCCAATCAGTATTTCCCCGGTCGATTTCAACTCAGAATCTACCCCGGCTTCCCTCAATACTTCCGAAACCCTGTCCGCGCCGACACTCCTTATGATTCTGGAAATAAGGGACGGACGATCATTACGAAACGATTGCAGGACGGTGAAGCTTTCATTATCTGAATCTTTTAAGAATATCTGGGAAGTGAGAGCGTATTTGGGCGCGCTTTTTTTCTCCGTGGAAAAGGCTGGAATCATTACGAATGGTGAGAAAAGGTCCAAAGATCCCTGAAAACTTTTTTTGTACATTCCTGCTTGAGCATGGAGAGCCATTATTGAGCCATTTTCGGGGTTTAGCAGCATGGCCTGCAAGCTCACAGACGGTTCCACCAGTTTCCTCAGGCCAGAATCCATTCTAAGCTGTAGGATTGGATCAATAGTTGTGACTACGAATCTATTGGTTTTTTCCATGGTAGCTTGGGTCATGGAATCCGTTGAAGAGACTAAATCCATTAAACCCGGCGCCCTTACCGGTGAAGCCCCCGGTTTTTGCATGCTGACCGGTTTTTCAAGGGCCTCATCGTAAGCCTCCCTGGAGATTTTACCGTTTTTAAGAAGAATCCCCAAGACGATGTTCCGTCTTCCGGTTGCGCGCTCTGGATGACGGAAAGGGTTTATCACGTTTGGTCCACGTATTGTCGCCGCCAACAGGGCGCAATCCGAAGCGTCCAGTTCGTCAAGAGATTTGCCCAATAACTCGCTGGCGGCCTCGTAAACACCATTTATGGGGTAAGCTCCTAGTTGACCAAAATAGACTCGATTCAGGTAGGATTCGAGGATTGTTTTCTTGCTGTAAATGGCGTCTGCCACGATAGAAAGAACTATTTCATTTATTTTGCGCCACAATGTCTTTTCATTGCTTAAAAGAGTCATCTTGATTAACTGCTGGGTGATAGTGCTGGCCCCCTGAACATAACGTCCCGCCTCGATATTCGATTTTATGGCCGTGAGAACTGAAGACCAGTCTATTCCATGGTGAGACATGAAATTAGAGTCCTCCGTCAGCACTATTGCATCGACCAGCAGTTGAGGAATTTCCTTGAGCGGGACAAAACGGCACAGTTCCTGTCCATAGCCCCTTGCAGCGATGATGTGTAAAATTTCCGGCTCAAAAATAATTTCGGAAGCCTGTTGCTGGGATCGCATCAGTCTTATGTCCTTGATCCTGCCGGATTCAAGGTTCATATTCACCGGGCCCTGGATCAGACGATATCCCGAAACAGGGGGTTTCCTAAAATTGATGGTCAAAGACCAATCGGAAAGCCTCCATTCTCCGAGGCCGACATTTCCCCTGGATGTGCGCGTGTAACCCAGACGGGTCAAACGCTCGGTCATCTCTACATTATCAATATCATCTCCAACGCTTATTCTGACCGGTGAGGAGTAAATGTAGACGGGAAATTTGGTAAGCTTGAATTCAAAGGCCCAGATCACGACAACTGCAGCCACCGCTAACGCTGTAGCAAACAAAAAAAGGAATGCCCTGGAAATTGTAGTCAGGCTTCTCTTAAAACCTACAAGTTTTGTCCAAGGCATTTACCGATTCCATGAGGGACTGAGTTCTGGTCATTCCTTACGGCAATCAATGCCTTACAATAATCAGGACATTTTTAGAAGCGCTTAGCGGATTTGATGTCAAAAAAAGACAAAACATAGGTCCGGCAAAATCCTAACAGGGACCAGATACTTGTCTGAATGTTCAAGGCCTGTTGTGCGGCTGTTATCCGGATCAGTTTTTACGCATCAAATGCGCCACTGCCCTTTCCAGGCCGTCAAGCGTCAATTCGAACATCGGAAAAACGGACGCGATCACTCCGATGGTCCTGGTCATGGGCCAAATCCTCTTAGGTGTGGGGTTCAACCAGACGCTACGAGCGAAGAGTTTTGATAACAGGTGCAACCGGTCTATACTGGGTAGTCCGCTGCGTTCCTCTATGTGAATTGATCCATCCGTAGCCATCAATTCGTAGGGCGCCATGCTGGCGTCTCCGACTATCACCAGACGCGTATCCTTGTCCCAAGATGCAAAATCCTCAACCTTCTGCGCTTTGTACCTTCGGGGCGGGTCCTCCCAAACATAATCATAAATGGTGTTATGGAAAAAGAACGACCTAACGTCCTTGAACTGTGCCCTCGCATAGTTGAAGAGCGTCTGTACCAGCTCTATGTAGGGATCCATAGACCATCCGCCGTTGTCTATCATTAGGATGATCTTGAGTCGATCTCGGAGGCTTCTGTCAAATACGATCTCTATTTCACCGGCGTTCCTTGTTGTAGCCCTGATTGTTTCATTAACATTGACCGTGTCTCTTGGACCTTCCGGAACCATTCTTCTGAGTCTTTTCAGCGCCTCCCCCATCTGGGCCTGGGTGAGTGGGGTTTCTATGGAATAATCACGATAGCGTCGGTCCATGGCAACCTTCACCGCTGATTTGTTCATCGAAACTCCGCCAACACGCATTCCGCCAGGATGGTAACCCGAGTGTCCCACCGGGGATGTGCCACCTGTCCCAATCCATTTTGAACCGCCATGGTGAGCCTCGGTCTGTTCCTTGAGACGGTCCATGAAGTACTTCAGCAGCTCCTCTGGCTTCATGGACTTAAGTTTTTCCTTGGACAGCCCCAACGCATTAGCCAGAGCTTCAGGATTTTTCAACCATTCGTTGAGCAATTCAAGTGCGGCAGCCTCCAATTCCAAACCCTTGAAATCAGGAAGTTCCGCCCCTTTGAAGAAATGAGCAAAAACCCTGTCATAGATGTCGAAAAATCTCTCACTCTTGACCAATAGCGTCCTGGCGGCGATGTAAAAGTCGTCCAGATTTGAAACGAGCCCTTCCTGAAGGGCCTGGTGCAGCCTGAGAAAAGAAGTAGGGGAAACAGGAATCCCTGAATCCCTAAGAATGTAGAAGAAGTCTACGAACATGTTCTATTCCACGCGCAGGCTCATACCCGCAGCCGTCTGGTTTGCTGCGTCGCCTGATGATAATCGGAGCTTTTTTTGAACAGAATCCCCAGGAACGGGATTTTTCCCTGAACGAGATCCTTGGGTCTGAAATCAGGATCGGCCCTCAGCGCCCGAACCCAGTTAATCAATTCCCTTGTGGCAGGTCTCTTTTCAATGGCCTGGAACTCACGGAGTTTGTAGAAGGTCCTAACGCATAAATCCAGTAATTCCTGGTCCACACTGGGAAAATGGACATTAAGGATGCGTCTCATCATGTCCTGGTCCGGGAAAGCGATATGGTGGAAGTTGCATCTTCCAAGAAACGGATCCGACAAATCCTTCTTGGCATTTGATGTAATAATGATTACCGGCCTGGTCCTAGCCTTGATGGTCTTGTCGATCTCCATGATATCGAATTCCATCTGGTCCAGAACGTCCAGCATGTCGTCCTGAAAATCGGTGTCCGCCTTGTCAATTTCGTCGATCAACAGAACATTCTTGATCTCAGAAACAAAAGCCTGACCGATCTTCCCCATACGTATGTATTCCTCAATATTACTCACATCCCGTGATGAATCCCCAAAACGGCTGTCATTCAGTCGAGTGAGAGTATCGTACTGGTACAGAGCCTCAATCAGTTTCAGACTGGACTTGACATTCAAAATCAGTAACGGCATTGAAAGAGCTTCCGCTATGGCATGCGCCAGCATCGTTTTTCCGGTGCCAGGCTCCCCCTTGAGAAGCAGTGGCATCTCTAAGGCGATAGATATGTTGACAATTTTTGCAAGCTCTTCGTCGAGAACATACTTGGAGGCCCCAGAAAAAACGGTGGCATTTTCTCCTGACATAAATCGTGGCTCCTTTTGATGGAAATGATCCCTGCGGAAGGACAGTTGCGAGAACACGCTCCGGAATATCCTACCCGCCTTGAACAGCATAATGAAATCCAAACCGTCCAGAAATGATTACGTAGAATACTTACCTTTCGATCATTAAAGAGTCAACCGAAAGCTCAGTGTGCTATAATAATCCACTATACTGAATTGACGCGAATAATCAAAGCTGTCACCTCCCATAATACTAAGATTATGGACTGATGGGCGCAGGACCACCGCCAGGGAAGGCTGTCCCGGAAACGTCACCGGGAAATGAATCTAATCAATGCCGTCCTTAAAAAAGGTTTTTGACGAATTCGGCGAAACCGTAATATATTGACAAAAAAAATCAGCGCCCAACGGCTTGGCCCAGAAACTTTTTTAGCTTGACAAAAAGAAACACGGACAGATATCTTAGGGCGCAAAACGTTCGGGTAAAAAGCAAATATTCAATAGTATTAAAAGGCTAAAAAAAGGGTTGACAACAAGAGGTATTTTTGTAAT
>CALDNG010000053.1 GCA_937915285.1 uncultured Desulfomonile sp.
GGGATATTCCTGGCCTGGCAAGGCTGGCATGCAGGTCCGGAAGCAAGGTCTGCCACCTATACCCAGGCGTCTCAAACTGGGGTGGCCACATGGACAGGGGCCGATGGACCAGAGGGCATCAACAAGTTCTACGCCTATGATACTGACCTGGTTCATGGAACCATTTATTTGAAATATAATAGTGGAAGATTCTTTCTGAACACTGAATGGGCTTACTGGTATGAAAACAGCCGTGTCGCCAGGAGTGTGTCGGACATCAGAAGTCCGGGAATGGCCCCGAACAAGCTTAACGGAAAGGGCCTTGATTATTGGGTTGGCTCATGGAGGCGCATGGTGGAATTCGGGGCTCTTGCGGGCCCAAGCAGGATTTCATTCATATATGCATATTTGCCCGGCCCGGATCGCAGGAATGGATATATGTATGACGATCAATCGTACATACAGGGTCCGGGGCAGGGCAATTACACCGTTTTCAGGCCATACTCCTATCTGTTGGGGTATGTATATGGCTCAGGGGTCAATGCTTACGACACCGGACGCTATGGATATTTCAGCGCCGCCGAAGTCCTTGCCGCAAGGGCCGACTATGCGGTGGCGGCCAATCTCAATCTGTTCGGTTCATTCTTGTGGTCTCAAAGGTCGACCCATGGCTATGGGTGGGGATACCTCAGACCGGCCAAGGACCCGAAGGTAACGCCGGTAGTAAATGCCGGAGCCACTGGAATCGCAAATTTCATCCGGTGGGAGCCTTATGTCAGTTACCAGAACAACGATGGGGCTCCGAACGTGCCTGACAGGGACCTCGGATGGGAAGTGACCGGAGGATTTGAGTGGGAGCTGCTGGACCGCTACAAAATAAGGACAACCCTGGCCTACTGGAAACCGGGTAAGTGGTTCAGTTATGCGTGCATAGACCGAAGTGTTCCAGGATGGAATGATCAAACCAGAACCAATTACCAGAGCCAACCGCCTTCGGATCCGGTGTATCCCTATGGTGTAAACCCCGATCGGAGAATTGACGCAATCCTGGGTGGTGAGGTAGCCCTGACCGTTCAGTTCTGACGAAGGGGTAAAATTTTTAAGGTTTGAAGATGAGTATCAGGGGTATAAACAAAAGGCGCCCCTGATCGTTCTCAATTATTAGAGGTGGAGGAGTCCAATCTTGAACGCTGATAAAGCTGCTTTTTTTGATTCCCAGACCGAATCGGAGTGGTCGTCCAGCGATTACACCGAAACAGAGCTGATGAAGATCCATCGAATCCTGGTAGCGGCCGGAATACAACCAGGGTCTCGGGTGATTGAGCCTGGCTGTGGAACCGGACGTTTGACCAGGATCATGTCTCAATTGGTGGGACCCAGAGGTCATGTACTGGCATCGGAGATTAGCCCTAAAATGCTGGAAAAGGCGCGTATGTGCATTGGTGATACCGACAATGTTGAACTTTTCCTCGGCCCCATAGAAGATTTTTATCTTGAGAAGCACAGTTTTGACGCAGTTGTCTGTCACAATGTTTTCCCTCATTTTGATGATAAGCCATCCGCAGTTCTAAGGCTTGCTCACGGCCTCAAGCTTCACGGCTCGTTTGTGGTCAGCCACTTCATGAACTCCTCCGGGGTAAATGATCTCCATAGGAAGACCAATCCGGCGGTAGCGCGTGACTTTCTTCCGTGCGACGATGAAATGAAGGGCCTATTTGCCGAGAGCGGTCTGGTTATAAGCTACATTCTGGATGATGAACATGGATATCTTCTGAAGGCTTTAAGACAGTGATGTCGCTTGACATTGCCGTGGCTTCTTCCTAAAAACAGGTATCGGAATGGGGAACACGTTCCATCGAGTTTCAAGCCGGACCTGATCGGAGAGGCATCGCTCATGAGAGAAACCCTTAAATCCATTTCATTTACTTTTTCAGCCGGTGTGTTCGGGGCAATCATGAATAGCCTGGCGGTGGTCTTATTTTTCCATTTTGGCTGGGCGGCCGCTGGCGGTTACAAACTCCAACTCAATCTGAATCCTCCAGGCGTTTATCAATGGATTTACCAGAGGCTTGTCTGGGGAGGTATTTGGGGGTTGCTATTCCTCAGTCCCTTCCTAAGATCTATGCCTCCTGTCAGAATAGTCGTCTTTTCACTCGGGCCAGCGCTTTTTCAACTGCTTGTAGTTTTTCCATATTTTGTCAACAAGGGCTTTTTTGGATTGGAACTCGGCTCTACAACCCCGTGGTTTGTAATCGGCTTCAACATGGTCTGGGCCCTTTTTGCGGAGATATGGCTCAAAATAGCCTCACAGAAATGGTAATAAACTGATTTATATAATCATACTATCAATCGATATTTATTACACTAAGTTGACAAATTAGATTTGTTTGTGCTAGGCTGAGAGGTATCCGGTTTTTCCTCTGCTGGAGATTACCTTGAAGATTTCAGGCGGCCTGGTTCTATCTTGCATTGTTTTTTCAATCACTATCCTTAATCAGGGTTGCGGTGGAAAGATTGCTTCTACGGGATCGGCCTGGGTGACAGATGTGTCTCCTCAGGGCCTCATCAGAATGCAGTATGAGGACGGCAAAGTGGAATGGAAGAGAGTCAGTCCGGACAATCCTGTTGAGCAAACGAGAATAGCCTCAAAGAACAGGCTCAGCCCAGCGCGTTATGTTGAAACAAAAAGGGGAAGCACATTAACCTTTGTAGATGGCAAGACCATAAATTATTTTCCGGTTCATTAATTATTCCCTGAAACCTTCCCGTCAGTTTCCCGATATAATAAATTCCTTAATCATCAGGTTTTTTGGATGGCCAGCATGTGATGTCTGAAGATAGGCTGGGAACTTCCAGACATGAATCAGGGGACTTGCATACTCGGAGAATTAGGCGCATTTCTAAGAGACATAAAGAAAGTGGAGGCAATTGAATGCCGATATATGAATATCACTGTGATTGTTGCGAAAAGGATTTCGAGACCCTTGTTTTTGGTTCGCAGGAGGTCCTGTGTCCTACCTGCGGAGGACCTGTCCATAAGCTGATGTCCTGTTGCAGTTTCAAGAGTGGGGCCGGCGATTTTAAGACATCCGGCTCTGGAAAATCCAGTTGCTCTGGTTGCACTAGTTCATCCTGCGCTACCTGTCATTAAAAATTGCGCCGTTTGAATTCCCTTAATAAGGAGGCCGGTTGATGTCTGATCCGACAAGCGCTGAGGCGAAACTTCAGGGACTGATTGACTTTAATTATGATCTGAATCCGGAACAGGCCCTACTGGACTGGGAGGCCAGGGGTTGGACTGAGGATCCTGGCGCCCAGAGCGATGACGCCCCTCTGAAATACATGGCGCTGGTGTTTTCGTGGGCTCTCAGGCGAGGAGCTGTTCGCATTACCATGGACAAGGATTCGAGCCCCAACATTATAGGGGACACATCCTTTGAGGTTCCGAGGGCGCCTTCGAGTTACATGGCTCGTGGTTTGGAAATATTACGGGAGGCTGCAGGCATGGAGGGGCCCGCCTCCAAAGGATCAATTTTCATTGAAGTCAAGGGCAGAAGGGTGGAGGTAATCCTGCAGAAGGACGCAGGCCGCCATACCATAACCATGCCCGAATCAGCCTTGCTTCACTGATTCAGAGGTTATTTAGAAGCCTTCAAACAATGAAATTGACGATGTAGCGGTGGGCGCCAATCGACATTGCGTGTGTGGGCGGGAAGCTATTTGGGGCCGGATAAATCGTCCCATCCGTTGTCAGACAAAAGGATGACTCATCGGTTCTTGGCCTCGTTCCAAAAACTGTCCATTTCCTCGAGCGAAGCTTCTTCCAGAGATCTGCCGCTACTCCTTACCTGCTGCTCAACGTGGTGAAAACGTTCCTCGAACCTGTCCGACGCCGCAGCCAGGGCAGATTCACAATTAACCGAAAGACGTCTGCCAAGGTTGACCATTGACAAAAGCACATCGCCGAATTCGGCTTTGATTTCTGTCTCATCCTGGGTCTCCATAGAACGCTTCAGCTCAACCAGTTCCTCATTAATCTTGTCCATCACCCCTTGTATATCCGGCCAATCGAATCCTACCTTGGCCGCCCTGGAAGTCATTTTCTGAGCCCTGGTCAATGCAGGGGCGGATCTCGGGATTCCATCAAGAATTGAATTACGATCCTTGATGAGTTTTTCTGAAGCTTTTATTCTGGCCCAGTTTTCAATGACTTCCTGCGAACCGTTGACCTTGACGTCTCCAAAAACATGGGGATGTCTAAGGGTCATTTTCGCCACAACGCCATCAAGGACACCTTTAACCGTGCCATATCCATGCTGTTCAATCATGTAGGCAATGAAGGTGGTCAGGAAAATAAGATCCCCAGCTTCATCAATTATTGCCTCAGGATCATTTTGAGAAATAGCATGAACCAATTCGTGATATTCTTCGAGAATGTAGGGATGAAAACTTTCCATGGTCTGTTTGCGGTCCCACGGGCATCCCGTCTCAGACCTGAGTTGTTTGATTAGGTCAAGCATGAGGCCAAATGACTCAGACGACTCTTTTTCAGGTTTCAAATCGCTCATTAATCCGTCTTTCCTGTTTTGAATGACTCAGACTCTCAGCAATGTTTCACATTTCGTGTCATTTGATTTATTATATATAGCAAACAGATTGATGTGACCAGATTCTGGTTTTTCTCCGGGCCGTAGATTTTCAATAGTGGTGTTTTTACCAGCGGAGGCTTATTGGTATCGAATGCGGTAGGGAATGAAGAGAGATTGCCCAGGCGAGTGAGTTTTGATGATATAGGGGCTTTCCAGGCTCTTGTGGGAGATCTTAACAAAAACATTAAACACATCGAGAAGTGTTTAAATGTAGATATCTCGATCAAGGGGAATTCTGTCAGTATTCGAGGTGATTCAAACCGCGACGAGATTGCGGAGAAATTGCTCAAGCAATTATACTCTCTGGCGCGAGAGGCTTACCCCATCCATCCTGCAGACATCGATCAGGGTGTGCGCAGCCTTTTGAAGGATCCGTCAGTCAAGTTAAAGGACCTGCTCAGAGACACGGTATTCACCTCTGTTGGTAAGAAACCCATTACCCCGAAGACATGGACACAGAAAGCGTATGTTCAGGCCATACAATCCAAGGACATAGTTTTCGGCATAGGCCCTGCAGGAACAGGAAAGACCTACCTGGCAATGGCAATGGCAATGGCGGCGTTTTCAAAGAAACAGTTGAGGCGAATAATTCTCACGCGTCCGGCTGTTGAGGCAGGAGAGAGACTGGGGTTTTTGCCTGGGGACCTGTTCGAGAAGGTTAATCCCTACCTCCGACCCCTGTATGACGCCCTTCATGATATGATTGATCTTGACAAAGCTTCCAGAATGATTGAAAGAGGAGACATAGAAGTCGCTCCTCTTGGTTTCATGAGAGGACGAACTCTTAATGATTCATTTGTTATTCTCGATGAAGCTCAAAACACGACGTCTGAACAGATGAAAATGTTCCTGACCAGGTTGGGCTATTCTTCTAAAGCAGTGATTACAGGCGACATCACTCAAATTGACTTGCCGGAAGGAATCAAGTCCGGACTCGTCGAGGCAAAAGACATACTGAGCGACATCGAAGGCATTTCATTCATTTTATTTTCTGACCAGGACGTGGTTCGACATCCACTTGTTCAGGAAATAATCAAGGCTTACGAGAAGATGGGAAACGGCTCCAGAGGCCGGAGATAGAGCAGGTTATGCCTGATTCTTTTGATAAAGGCAAGGGGCAGCATAAAACAAGCTCCTCGGATAAACTCAGGGATCGCCTTGGCTCGGCAAAAAAGGTTGCAGCCAGTAAGCTTCCCGGATGGGTTTACAGATTCACTGAGGAAAAGTGGCAGTTAAGAGCCCTGCTGATAGGGACTTCTATAATAGCCGCTTTCATGTTGGCTCCAAAATCTTACCATGTTGGAGCCCTTGTGGTGGGAGAGCCCTCCCAGGAAACAATCATATCCCCAATTACATTCAAGGTTATTGATGAGGCGGCAACCAACAAGAATCGCGATGAGGTCCTGCGGTCGGCCCCGCCTGTTTATGATTTCGACGAGGAAATGATCCACGATATCCAGGCCAGGATATCCAACGCATTCAGTTTCATGAAGGAATATCAGGCGGCTGAGGAGGAGGAGCGCCTGAAGGAAGAAGAAAAGGCTCGAGACCCGAAGCCTCAGCCCGAGACAAAAACAGCCGGCGCAAAACCATTTCAGCCCCTTGAAGAGAGCGCACAGAAGGTTCGTTTCGAGTCACTCCTGGGAGCAAACGTCTCACAGAGCAGTTTTACTGCACTGAAATCTGCCGGCTTCAATGCCAAGGCAGAGAGGGACCTGAGGTCTTTGGTTGTGCCTATGCTCCTGAGAGGGGTCGTGCTTAGCCGGGAATTGTTGATGCGCGATGGCAAGCAGGGCATCCTTGTAAAATCTAAATCCAAGGACAAGCTGGAGCCACTGAAGGATTTATCCACCATTTATGATCTCAAGGAAGCCGTAGACCTGATTAACGCAGAGGAGATGGACCCGTCCGAAGACTCCGTCCTGGGTCAGTCAATCAGGAAAATCGCTACTGATCTCATAAATGTCAATCTCACCTATAACAGGGAAAAGACCTACGCTCTCAGGCAGGAGGCCTTGGCATCCGTAAAACCTGTCTTTTTTCAGGTCGTCAAGGGTGAACAGATTGTAAAAGAGGGAGATCGGAAGAGCACAC
>CALDNG010000054.1 GCA_937915285.1 uncultured Desulfomonile sp.
CCAGACTGTTCCATTCATGATCGGGCGGCATGGCGCTCTGGGCCTTGACCAGGTATGAGACTGACGGGTTGAGTTCCGCCAGGAGCTTCTGGAGAGCCTCTATCCTGCCGGTCAGTGTCAGCCCCGGCTTCATAGACATGATGTCACTCGGGTCGAAATTGAAATTCTTGAACTTACCGGGAGTGTTGTAATTCTGGACCGTCTCAAGGAATTCACGGGTTTTCCTAACGCAATCCCTCATGTTTTCTGCGGCGCCTGAAGACCCCTCTGCTCCGAAGAGGTTGTTCTGGTCATGAGAAACAAGGGGTTCATCCCAGAAGAACAGCGATTCACGGAATGTCGTCTCAGTGGTGAGTAGACGAGATATAAGTTCAGTGCATCTCTTGAGAATCTGTTTTACTGCTTCATCCGAGCCCTGGGTAATGCTGCCGGCCATTCCTGTCGACAGACCGAGCAGTTCCAGCAGTGATTTCATGGCCGGGATGTTCCATTCCCTGGGCCTTTCCAGATGTTTAAAAGCTGTCAATTCTGCAATTGGTTTTGTCGCCAGAACATTCATTTTTGTGGCGTCAAGCCTGTCACCCGGTATGGAAAGCACCGCATCCCCGGAATAGACCAGAGCGGCAAGCAGGACGGCCACCCATTCAACCTCAAGCCGGTACGATCCTGGCGCCATGTATTCCACGCCATCCACATCACTGATGATTTCCTGCCGGTTAAGCACCTGCCCCGCTGGCTTGTCACGCAATGCGTCAATTATGAAGCCTGCGTATTTCGAGGACCGGACATCTATACGATCCGCATCGAGCAGGCCCAGGGCGTCAAGCGCCGCTGTAGCCTGTTTGGTTCTGTTTACACCGGCGATGGCCCTTATTGCGTCTGTGGCTGCGTCCGGACGGACCTTATTGGTGAAAAGCATTGAGAATATGGGATATTCCGGGGCCTGATCAGAGAAATGTCCCTCAAGGCATGATGACGCTATGTTCTTTACGGTATCACGCAAGTTGAGCGCTGCGCCCTGACTTTGGAGAGACTTTCCGGTAACCCATTGCAGGGGCTTTTTCTTCTGTCCCTGATAAGTGACCTCAAAGGACGAGTTCAGCCTGGATTGTATGAGTTTGACAAGTTCATGCAGGAACTTCTCAGCCTTGGACTGGTAGGTTAGTTTTGCCGCTCCCGAGGCGTTCAGGGCAAGCTCAACCGATGCCGCGTAATTCCGGAGTATCGAATGAAAAGCCTCGTCAGCGCCGGTTAGCCTGAAAAAGACCTCATCCGGCCTCTTCTGGTCACGAAAGGCAGGGGCCTGGAACAATTGCAGGAAGTATATGTAGAAATCGCGTGGTGGAGCTGCGGTAGAACGCTCATTCGGGGCGCCGAAAAAGAGGTATCCCAGCTTGGAGGCCTTCGTCCGGAGCCATTCCAGCTCGTACTCCCAGATGCTGTAACCTGTAACATGCGCAGTCTGGTCCGTAAGCTCCATCGCCCCCTTCAGGGCGTTGAAGTAGTAGCGGTCAAGCAGGCTCTTCTCGAGTGTTTCAGCCCTTTTCTCAATGTTTGCGTCATAATCGTCCGATTTCCTGAGGTCCAGGTAACACTGACGGTTGTCCGGGTTGACCGAAATGAACTGCCCGCTGACGGTTCGATGTATCTCACGAAGGGTCGTCTGGACCACCGAAAGCAGATCTTCGGAGGGCTCACCCCCGAGTTCCTCAACTCCCGGCTGGTAAAGGCACAACCCGTCGCGTAACTCCTCAGGTGTCGGACCTATGCCGGCATTGACATCAGCAGTGGTCAGACGATGCACGGACAGTCCGTGTATGATCCGAATGGCCATAGGTTTATAGGCGGGCTGGGTAAAGGCGTTCCGGATGCGGGACTCAAGAACCTTGCTGCAGTCAATGACCGCCTTGACATCCGGTATCGCCCGAAAGGACGGGTTTGTGGTGAGGTTTTTCCAGTAACTGTCATAGGCGATAAGTCCTGGCTGATTACCGGGGATTTCCGTGTTCACAACTTCCTTCATGGCAGACGAAATGGTTTTGAGGGCCTCACGTTTTTCCACCACATAGACGCGCTCGAAGGTTTCCAGGTAATCCGGATGGACCGGAAACAGTCGCGCAAATTCGTCGATGCGCTCATTCATGTCAGAATAGAATCTTGTGTAGGGGGTGAGTATCTCCCTGACTTTGGCAAGCTGCTGCGGGGTCTTCCTCAGCAACCTCTCGGCGACCACGAACTTCACGTCATTTCTGGCAATCAGAGCCTGTTCAAACCGGTCCTTGACGCGCCTGACACTCTCTGAGACAAACGCGAACCTTGCGCTGTCAAAGATCGCTTCCTGGACCCCGGCCATGAAACGGAACTTCAGGTCTTTGCAGACCTCACCGACCTCGCGCAGAAAATTGAGATCAAGTATCAACTGCTGGTCAGGCCGGCTGCGAAGGTAATCCAGCAATTCATCAACAACGACCAGCAGACCGTGCTCTGGGTAAGTCTTCTGGAATTGGGCCATCATGTCATCAAACGCCGGCTTGTTGCTGGTCACTGAATCGTGCGCGGGGAAGGTGAAGGCGACATTGAGCCGCTCGAGCGCTGACTCAAGCTCGGACACCAGTATCTGACGCAGGCCCATGGTAGTTGAGCCTATTTCGATACGCACAACCTTGAACCTGCCGGCGATCCTGGCCATGTCCTGCGTTACCGCCGGATTGGTAAGCTCAGGCGCGAGTCCGGCGTCCTCGGCCACAGCCGATACTACCGACATCAGGTGGGATTTGCCGGAACCGTAATTGCCGACTACAAGCAGACCACGGTTGTCAGCCGGTTTATCAAACTGCAGATGCGGAACGATTATGGCCCTCAGCTTTTCAGACATGTCATCAGAAATGACGAATGTCCGGACAAGTCTACGGGCGGTATCGCTCTCATCAGCGTCAAGGAGTTGAACAACAGTGTCTATAGGATCAAACTGAAAAAGCTCTCCGTATTTCATTGACTCCCCCCCATTACAATCGCGGGATAACTGGTCTATCCGCTCGAATTCAAGCGGGAAAATAATTTCAATAAACCACTCAGCACGGTGATGCGGTCGATCACTTCAGCAACAGGACTACCGTTCGACCGACTTGTTCATACAGACCGTTACGACGCCTGCGGCGCCATAGCGTCGGCGCTCGGGCCAACCAGGGGCCGCATAAACGATCTCATCCTCTTCCACAGAGCCTTGCCACGAAGCGATTATGGTACGGTTACGAGACAGGTTCTGGAAGAGTTTCAGTGGGTCAGTCTGCAGGCTCGGATGGAAAAGAATTTCCGTGTTGTCAAGAATGACCCTATCAGAACCGGCCACCGAGACTATTTGCCCCATCAACCTGGACACACTTGGAGACCGTCGACTTGCCGGTATCTCAATTAACATGCGGGCCAGTTCAAGGTTTACGTTGACCATAGGCGTCCCAAGCATTCTGGACAGTCCTTTGAGAAGCAAAGTCTTGCCCGTCCCGGAACCACCTATGACAAGCGCCAACCGGTAATACTGGATTTCAACCTCTGCGACCCTCGCCAGAACCTGCTCTAATACAGCGCCGCTCAACCTAAACACCCGCACGGACACGTATTTTTGTGATACTAAATAAATAAGTTACTATAATACAGGAAACAGGGACAATATACCACTACTGTTGGCTATTACAAATTGATATCTTCGGACTGAACCCGAAAAGAATATCGCCACGCCATGGTGTCAAATGTCTTTTTGTGACATACATGACACTATCTGTCGCCGTTGATAACACCTTTTTAAATGCTATATTCGGTCGCTTGTTTACTTACTTTATTTGGCTTCGGTATGTTACTTTGCCATATTATTATGTTACATGTCGCCATGGTGATCACTGATTGTGCCGATCTACCTCAGCCTTTTGTCCTCAATCATGTCTACGGGAGTGTCACAAGAATACGGGGGGGGGGGAATTGTTAGGAATGATGGATTGTCTGGGTGGATGTGATGGAGACGTGAACATCGCAATTTACATTTTCACGGGACGGTTCAGGACTGGCATAGTTAATACATGTCCCTCCATCGAGATCAACATGGTAGTCGGTCTGGATGATGTGTAACTATCAAACGCGAAGCCGTTCCATGATTTGCCGCATGTCTGAAGGAAACTGTGTTGCCCGGTCAGTTTTTTTGGCGATAGGGATTTGGTATTTCCTGTAACCCGTTCCAACGGTTTACGTCAGGGGTGTTGAAAAGTCCTGGCTGCCTTGAAGGCGCGGGCTATAGCTAAAGCGAAAACAGGCAACCGCACCGGTTTGTAAACGAGATCAGACACGCCATAATCCGAAAGGTTTCTCTGTTCTACAAGTTCTGAGTAACCGGTTATAAGTATTACAGGTATGTCCGGCCTGATGCTGGTC
>CALDNG010000055.1 GCA_937915285.1 uncultured Desulfomonile sp.
CCCCCGGACCGGGAAGACCTGAGGATGCAGGAATATCATGTTACACAATAAAGCTCTTCAATGGATCAATCCCGATACTTGGGGTTTGCCTGGGACATCAGGCCATCGGGCAGGTATTCGGTGCGACGGTTACACACGGCAAGGAGCCGGTGCATGGGAAGGTTTCGATGATTACTCACGATGGAGAGGGCCTTTTCAAAGGACTCCTGAACCCGGTGAAAGCCACCCGCTATCACTCGCTTGTGGTGGCAGAGAACACGATTGGGGAACCGCTTACGGTTACAGCGAGGACCTCCGATGGAGAAGTCATGGGGATCAGGAGTAAAGAGTTAAAAATCGAGGGGGTCCAGTTCCACCCTGAGTCCATAGCAACCTCAGACGGCATGACCATGTTCAGGAATTTCCTGGACATTTATGTGAGTAACCGCTCATGACCCATGGGATGGCGGCGCCAGGGGCGGTCCAAGGACCGGATGAACGCCTTCTCAACATTTCAGGCTCGGCTTACATCGCAACCGTGGGCAGCAAAAGAAACCTGCTTCATGAAAGATGAATGGTTTAAGTATGTTGAGACTGGACCAACCAAACGGCGCTGATTTTTTTGGCCCTTGGCCATTTTTCATCTTGACTACATGCGGTTTAAACATGTAAACTTTGGACCATTAGAGAAAGAGGTTTCGCTCATGGGTTCGCAATTCAAGAAAGGATCAATATTTAACGAGCAGTTGATTAGCTCTGTTAATGTTTATTTTTGGTCCTATTATTGGTTCGCGCTCGACTACCCATGTGCGCCAGATAACTAGGACACAAAAAAATAGGTATCAAGGCCATGGGTAGCGAAAGCAGCCCATGGCCTTTTTTGTTTTTAAGGGCCTTGGGCAGATGACCAAGGCCCTTTTCCTTTCCTGGAGGACAAAAAAATGAACGCAGTAGCAGCAACGCCGATGTCAAGCATTCTACACAAGGCGCCAAGGATTGTGGAGCCCACACCAGCCTCTAAGCCCGGGAAGTCACTTTACAGCCGTGACTCGCACAGGGAAGACTCTGTTGTGAGGATTGGAAACGTATGTATAGGGGCAGGTAATTTCGCAGTAATAGCTGGCCCCTGTTCGGTAGAGAGCTTCGATCAGCTTGTCACTACGGCCTTTGCGGTTCGCGACGCCGGTGGGTCTGTTCTGCGAGGCGGGGCTTTCAAACCACGCACCTCTCCTTACAGTTTCCAGGGACTTGGTGAGGAAGGTCTCAGTTTACTGGCAAAAGCCCGTGAAATGACAGGACTGCCGGTTGTTACCGAGGTGATGGACACGTCAGAGGTTGATCTTGTCGAGAGCTATGCGGACGCCCTTCAGGTGGGAGCACGTAATGTCCAGAATTTCTCGCTTCTTAAGAGGGTCGGCAAGACCAGAAAGCCTGTTGTGCTCAAAAGAGGCCTGATGACCACCATTGAGGAGTTCCTTAACTGTGCGGAATACATTCTTGCAGCCGGCAATAGCCAGGTTATCCTTTGCGAGCGTGGGATCAGGACTTTTGAAACGGCTACCCGGAACACCCTCGATCTAAGCGCAGTCTGTGTGCTCAAAGAAAAGACTCATCTTCCGGTCATAGTGGACCCAAGCCACGCTGTGGGAATCAGGAGATTCGTCCAGCCGATGGCAAGAGGCGCAATGGCGGTGGGAGCTGACGGTATAATGGTAGAGGTGCACAACAGCCCTGATAGCGCCCTTTGCGATGGTGACCAATCTCTCAGGCCATTCGAATTCCACAATCTCATGAATGACCTGACCGTGATGTCACATTTCATGAAGCTGATGTCTTAGAGTTAACCTCAGATTGTGTAGAACAGGACTGTATTTCCAGGTTTTAAAGATGTTTGTGTCCGAGAAGAAAAATCGCATGTGCCCGTCAAGATACAGCAATGAATATGCTTGCCTGAATGGCGTGTCATATCTTGTGCGTGGTCTGGAACAATCAAAATGGTGGCGTGGGCAAATTTTGCAACGTATGGTTCCGCCGCGCCCCAGCTAGCGTTTTACAAATACCAGTAATTAAAAGGCCGTGGACGAAACCAGGAACGTTCACGGCCTTTTCGTTTTTATCCAGCTAAAAATAAAACCGGAGGCAATGATGATTAGGGAATCGATAGAGAAGGCATCCCGCCGTGAAAACATAAGTGAATCTGAAATGATTGACACCATGAACCAGATAATGGAAGGCAACGCTACCCCGGCTCAGATCGGCGCATTACTGATTGCCCTTAGGATGAAGGGTGAGACCGTAACCGAGATTACGGCTGCAGCCAAGGTTATGCGTTCTAAGAGCACCCGGATTCCTCTTCCCGGCTCTTTGAGCCAGCCATTGGTCGACACATGCGGAACGGGCGGAGACTGCGCCAACACCTTCAATGTTTCGACAACGGCTGCATTTGTTGTGGCTGGAGCGGGGGCGAAAGTAGCCAAGCATGGAAATCGTTCTGTTTCGAGCAGATGCGGTAGCGCCGACCTGATGGAAGAGCTTGGATTACCGCTTGATCTGACACCCGAACAGGTCGGTATGTGCATAGACAGGGTCGGAGTGGGATTTCTTTACGCTCCCGTCCTTCATGGAGCCATGAAGTACGCCATAGGCCCTCGGAGAGAACTCGGTTTGCGGACTATTTTCAACCTTCTGGGGCCATTGACCAATCCGGCTGGCGCCGGAGTTCAGGTGATGGGAGTTTACGCCGCTGATTTGGTCGAACCAATCGGACATGTGCTGGCCAACCTGGGTGTTAGAAGCGCTTTTGTGGTTCATGGTCATGGCGGACTTGATGAGATAAGCCTCTCAGGCCCGACCATAGCGGCAAGAGTCAGCGAAGGCAGAGTCTACATGGAGACTTTGAATCCCGTAGAACTTGGCCTGGCGCCTCAGGTTAACGGTGGAATCACCGGTGGCGACATCAAGAAGAACGCAAGCATGACAAGATCGGTGCTCAATGGAGAGGCGGGTTCTCATAGGGACATAACGGTTTTTAACGCAGCCGCGGCCCTCGTCGCTGTTGGCATGGCCTCAGATTTCAGGGAAGGTATGGCAATGGCGTCTGATTCCATTGATTCCGGTAGCGCCATGGCAAAGCTGTCGGGTCTTGTAGAGTTCTCATCAAGCCTCAAGAATGGAGGCGTTTAAATTGACGCTCAACAACAGGACTGTTCTGGACGACATAATCTTGAACAAGAGACAGGAAGTTCAGACCATGAGTCGATCCAGTATCAATGAGTTTAAGAGATGTATAGAGAGTATGTCTCCTCCGCGCGATTTTAGGGGAGCAATTTCCGGCAATGATAAAGCAGCGATCATAGCTGAAATCAAGAAAGCTTCTCCATCTCTGGGAGCTATAAGACCCGGGGCGGACGTGTCGGAAATTGCGGGGATGTATGAGCGAGGCGGTGCAGCGGCGGTATCTGTCCTGACGGATGCGAAGTTTTTCGGTGGTTCGATGGAGGACCTGATGGAGGTCAGAAAAAGTGTCGACCTTCCGATACTCCGCAAGGACTTCATAATTGACGAAAAACAGATTTACGAGGCCAGGGCCAATGGCGCTGACGCCGTATTGCTGATCGTGGCGGCGCTGGATGATAAGCAGCTCGTGGATTTTCACCAGATCACCGACGGATTGGGTTTGTCCGCGCTAGTCGAGACCCATTCAGCCGATGAGATTGATAGGGCGTTGAAAACAAACCCTAAGATAGTCGGGATCAACAACCGTTGCCTCAAAACCCTTAAAGTGGATATTTCAACCAGCGAGAATTTGAGACACCTGATACCGGACGGCGTCTGCGTAGTCTCGGAGAGTGGAATCTCCAAGCCATCCGACTCGTTGAGACTAAGACGCTCAGGCATAAACGCATTCCTGATTGGGACATCACTCATCAAATCAGTGAATCCGGAGCAAACCCTCAAGGAATTCACGGAATGTTGAGGACACCATGGTTAGGGTAAAAATTTGCGGAATCACAAATGTGGACGATGCTCTTCACTCTGTGGATGCTGGAGCAGACGCGCTGGGCTTTGTATTTGCTACCAGCAAAAGACAGGTAAATCCCCCAACGGCACAGCTAATAATCAGCAAGCTTCCGCCATTCGTAAAAACAGTTGGGGTGTTTGTAAATGAAAGTCTTTTTGAGATTCAGAAAATTCAGAACGAGACAAAAATTGATCTCATTCAGTTGAGCGGAGAGGAGAGCGAGGATTTTGCCGCCTTTTTTGGTCCTGAAGCCATAAAGACATTACATGTATCTCCAAATACTCAGCTGAATACAAATAGTTATCCCTACAACACCCTGTTACTCGACACTGCCCAAGGTTCCATGAAAGGTGGAACGGGAAAGGTGTTTGACTGGAGACTTGCTGTTGAGGTGGCCAGAGCACGCAGGGTCATACTGGCAGGAGGGCTGAATCCGGACAATGTCGCTGAGGCGATTCAGACAGTCAAGCCCTATGCCGTAGACGTTTCGAGCGGAGTCGAAAAAGAACCTGGAAGGAAAGATCATGTCAAGGTTACAACCTTTATCAAAAGGGCAAAATCCGTGGAGTTCAGCGCCTGATTCGTCGGGTCATTTTGGACGTTTTGGCGGTAGGTTCGTCCCGGAAACCGTTATGCCCGCACTTGAAGAACTAACTGAAGCATACTATGCGGCAACCAATGATAAATCGTTCATGGACCGTTTAGGTCTGTTGCTAAAGGACTATGCTGGTCGTGAAACCCCCTTGTACGAGGCTGAACGCCTTGCAAGTATGCACGGCAAGGCCCGTATTTTCCTGAAGCGCGAGGACTTGACCCATACGGGCGCGCATAAAATCAACAATTCACTTGGACAGGCTCTGCTAGCCCATTGGATGGGCAAGAAACGGATAATAGCGGAGACAGGCGCGGGTCAGCACGGCGTCGCTGCTGCCACGGCAGCCGCTCTTTTGGGCATAGAGTGTGTGGTGTATATGGGAAGCCTCGACATAGAGAGGCAGAGACTGAATGTGCTCAGGATGAAAATGCTTGGCGCACAAGTCGTCCCTGTTGAATCAGGGAGCCGATCGTTGAAGGATGCAGTCAATGCTGCGATCCGCGACTGGGTTACCAACGTATCGGACACTCATTACATCATAGGGTCAGTGATAGGTCCACACCCCTACCCCATGATCGTGCGGGATTTCCAGTCCGTCATAGGCAAAGAGACCAGACGCCAGATACTGGAAAAGACCGGAAGGCTTCCGGACATAGTGGTAGCGTGCGTTGGCGCAGGGAGCAATGCCATGGGCATGTTTCATGCTTTCCTTGACGATCCCGTGGAGATGATAGGCGTGGAGGCGGCCGGAAAGGGACTGGACACCGGTAAACACTCGGCTAGCCTGTGTGCGGGTAGTCCAGGAGTGCTTCACGGAGCGGGGATGTATGTTTTACAAGATTCATTCGGACAAATCATCGAGGCCCATTCCCTGGCTGCGGGCCTGGATTACCCTGGAGTCGGGCCGGAACACTGCCTACTCAAGGACTTTGACAGGGTTCAATATGATTCTGTGACGGACCGACAGGCTGTGGACGCATTCATGAATCTTGCACGCGTCGAAGGGATCATACCGGCCCTGGAGAGTTCTCATGCAATCGCCTATCTCCAAAAGCTTTCGCCTCGACTTCGTGAAGGCATTACAATAGTGATTTGTCTCTCGGGACGCGGCGACAAGGACCTCGAACACGTCTCGGCATACCTGGAGTCACAGACATGATTTCTAAAATACAGCAGGCCTTTGACAAGGCCAGGAAAGAAAAAAGATGCGCGTTTATTCCTTTCATCACGGGTGGATTCCCCAGCATGGAAGGATTTGTCGGAACGCTAAAGGCTCTGGATAATTCAGGGGCGGATATTATAGAGGTCGGGATACCTTTCTCTGATCCTCTCGCCGATGGTCCGATCATTCAGCATTCCAGCAAGTTGGCGCTTGATATGGGAGTTACTCCCAAATCCATTCTTGACGCACTCGGAAATCTCAGAGGATCAATAAGAGCGCCACTGGTGGTGATGTCCTACTGGAATCCAATACTTAGAATTGGGCCGGAGCTTT
>CALDNG010000056.1 GCA_937915285.1 uncultured Desulfomonile sp.
CAACAATGGTTGATTAACTTGATCAAGACTCCGGATTATCTCAAAAAGAGTGAGATTGTACGGCGCCGAACCCATATCTAACGGATATCATTAGGATGTCGGTTTTGCTCAGTGATGAGTCAGTCTGCATAACATAACGAAAAATCAGAAACAAACCTGTTTATCAACAGCCCTACCAACGAGTTATCAACAGGTACTGTTGATCAATTAGCAAATTGTGATTGGGGTTGGCATCCGGATTATGGTAGTCTAGCCGCACGGTCGGTTATAACAGTTGATAATTATTGGTCGTCTTCCTAAAAATTGTGTAACAGAATCTTGAGGGTTTTTTCAGCAAACTCCCGACCCCTTGAATCGCAAGGGGATGCAATTAAACTAAATCGATGGACAGGATGTCCTTTTTCAGCGACTCAGAGGTTGAGTAAACAGTAAGGGGAGGGACCAGAGCTTGAAGAAAATATACAGCGATGACGTGCTGGCAAATGTCGAGAACTTCCAGAATATTCTGAAACTCAATGGTATTCAGTCGTCAATCAGGCATGAGTTACTCAACGTGGGTATCGGCGGAATGGGATGTTCCCCTGAGTTATGGGTCTCAGAAAAAGATTTTGAACGGGCGTTGAAAATTATCGACGATACCGGGGTGGAGCCTGAGGAATCAAAAGGCGCATGGGTTTGCCCATATTGCGGCGAGGACGTCGATGGTGAATTTTCGGAATGCTGGAATTGCAGCAGGCCACGGAAATAACTTTCGGCGAAGCTTCAAAAACGGTTAGCCCTCCGGGCATAGGACTGATATAGTATATCCTTATCTTTGTGGTAAAGAAAATGCGATTGTTGGAACCCTTTTTCTGATATGCCTTGTAAAAGATACGAACGACGATGATATGACTATACCGAACCATCGCAAGCTGAATGTAGTCAACACCATCAAAAGCGCTCTGGCGGACAGGGATATCTCCCGACATGCCGGCAGGCTATATATACAGCTAGTCCTGTTGTCAAGCAGGAAGCTCTACTGCAGTGTGCATGTATCTACCGTAGCGCAAGCCCTTGGTCTAAGCCGTTCGCAGATTGCAAGACACCTTCGTGAACTTGAGGAAGCCAAATACATTAGGTCCATAGTCCGTCCAGGACGCTCGAGCATTTACTGTATTACCAGGTTTGTTTCCAATTCCGGTGAAGTGGTTAGGGTCACGGCCCCGAGGAAAAAGCAGTTATTCGTTACCGGCCATAATGAAGCCAATATTGGGGCTCTCACCCTGGTCTGAAAATCCCTGTTCATGGAGGTAACGTGGAGCATGACTCAGCGTGAACTTGACCTTCAGTTGAAGTGGGGCGTCATCCTGTCGTTGCTTTGGTTGGCTGGAGTGGGCTCTTTGATATCTTTCGTGCTGGGAGTCCGGGCGATTCGGGCAATCAGGTCCTCTGGCGCAACTCTGGTCGGGGCAGGTCGGGCATGGTGGTGCATGATAGTTGGCGGAATTGGACTCCTTATCTGGATGCCAATACTCGTTGTCGGCATTTTTAATCAGTTATGACAGACCATCTCGTCACCTCCGAATGGTGATGTTTCTGAACACTGTGAATTGACCAAATATTAGGGCTGCTGGTCTGAAAATGAGTCTCCATCGCTTTTATCCCGTTTACAGGAGGCTTCCTGTATGGCTTCAGGAACAAGCCTGCGGACTCTACGGCTACAATTTCATTCGCCGGACCTATAACCGCAGGTATCACGAGATATTCCAAAAGCTCCTGGACTCGGAATGGTGGTCAGCCTCTGAAATTGAGGCCTTTCAGAACGAGCGAATCACAAGCCTCATAGCGGACGCATACGAGAATGTGCAGTATTACAGGGAGGTCATGGACAGCCTGAAGCTGAAGCCTTCCGACATACGATCTCTCGCTGACCTTCCCAAGCTACCAATCCTCCAAAAAGAAGATATCCGAAAAAACGCCGGGAAATTTCTATCCCGTAAGGCCCATTCAAGGCATCTGATGTTCAGACATACCAGCGGAACCACCGGCAAAAGCCTCCATCTGTATGTGAACAGGGAGACGGATCTCACGCAGTGGGCAATATGGTGGCGCCACAGGAACAGGTTCGGCATGAGAACAGACTCCTGGCACGTCAATTTCACGGCAAACCTCTTTGTTCCAATTGATCAACGCGAGCCCCCTTACTGGAGATGGGTGAAACCGATGAGGCAGGTTGTGATAAACATGCACCATTTCACAGCCTCAAAAATAAGGCCAATAGTGGACTTCCTAAACCAGCATTATTTCGAGTTCTATACTGCCTTTCCGTCAATAGTTCATATATTTGCCGTGACG
>CALDNG010000057.1 GCA_937915285.1 uncultured Desulfomonile sp.
GATGAAATGGAAGAGAGTCATGAAGGTCTTTGGGACGCCGGAGTCTCGGCATTGGCACTGAAACGCAATCCGGACGACGAAGCTGATGGTAGTTAAGGGCCACATACCTTACAGGACGTGCGTAAGTTGTAGAAAAAAGGCCCAGGCTAGAGATTTGATCAAGTTAAAACTTGTTGAAGGCGAACTTATCGTGATACGGGACGGACGATTTGTCGAGGGACGAGGCTGCTATGTGTGTCCCTCGGAATCTTGCATTGAAAAGGCAAGACGAAAAAATTTATTTTCCAGGGCTCTGAAAAGTCCAGTTTCGGCGAATTTCGCCGGGATTGATCTCAGCAAAGAGGGCTAGAGAAAGAGGTATTCGGATGACCGTGCTTACCGTTGATGACCTGGCAAGGGATTTAAAGGTCAAAAACGAGGATTTATTAAAAGAACTCGTCACTATGGGGTTCTCCGTGGATGGACCTGACAGCCCTCTGGAAATTGACGACCCTACAGCCTTAAAGGCTCATTTGGTCAATGCAATCCCAAAGCGGGAAGTTGTTGAGCAGAGGATCAGGCCAACTGTCATTCGCAGAAGAGCGAAGAATCCTCCGCACCCTGAAGCCGGGGAATCATTTTTTGAGGGCCAGGATGGGGGCTCACACGAAGTTGCCGAAACCGTAGAAGAGGAACCGAAAGACATACGGCCCCCTGCGATTAACCAAACTCAGCCCCCTGACACCAGAAAGCCGGCTCACTCACGCAAACAGCGCAAGCATGAGCCCGCCAGAATAATCGAAATGGCCCCGCGACCCGTGAAAAAAGAGCCGGTCGCTGTAGCGCCACAAGAACCGGCGACAAGGGTCCAGAAGATTGAGTCGCCAAGGGAACAGGCTGCTGAGGTTGCTGCCAGAATAGTAGAGACACCAGAAACCTCGGTTCCTGCCAAGCCTCCTGTTTCAGAAACACCCGTGGTGGAATCTGTTTCAGTAGTAAGGGATGAAGTCAAGCCTGTCGAAGACAGGCCAGCAACTGACGAGGCTGTAACTGAGCCAATTGGTTCATCCCCGAGGGAACCAGAGGAATCTTCAGAATCGGCGGAGGAGAGGGCCGCTCGAAAAAAGAAGAAGAAAGACAAGAGAATGCAACCGGCTCAAATCATAGGGCGAGTACAGCTAAAAAAAGAGCAGCCTAAAGAACAGCCAGAGAGGGAACGTCCTCCAGCTCCGCGTCCTCAGGCTCACCGACCCCATCAACCTGAGGCGCCAACCAGGCCAGCGCCGACAGAGCATCCACAGCGCCCTTATTCCCCACAGGCCCCGTCTCAGAGACCTACGGCCAGGCTGGAGCAGCCCTTTAGACCTCTTATTGTGGAAATCCCCGTCGAAGATGAGCGGCGCCCCAAAAGGAAAAAAGACAAGAAGGTTCGCTCTGCTGTGGATGAAAAGATTGATGATGACAAGGCTAAGATCCGTAAGCCCAAAGAAATCATCAATGTGTCGGACCTGTACGATGATCGTCCGAGGGGCGGCAGAATAAAAAAGGGAAAGAAGCCCAGGCCGCGCAAAACCGAGATTACTACGCCCAAGGCTATCAAGAGAAGGATCAAACTGCCGGAGATAGTTACAGTGGCCAGCTTGGCTCATAAAATGAGTGTAAAGGCTGCCGAAGTGATTCAGCAACTTATCCGCCTGGGTGTAATGGCGGCTATGCATGAAACGATAGACTTCGATACTGCAACACTTGTGGCTGGGGAATTCGGATTCGAGACAGAGACGAGCCGTCCGACAGAGAAGGACATGCTTCCTGAAAAGATTGCAGATACAACTGAAAACCTCGTTTCAAGACCGCCTGTGATTACGGTCATGGGACATGTCGATCACGGAAAGACCTCTTTGCTTGACAGAATCCGTTCCACGCATGTCACGGATCAGGAGGCTGGCGGTATAACACAGCACATCGGAGCCTATAAGGTCAGGTTACCCAAAGGCGAACTCGTTTTCCTCGATACCCCGGGGCATGAGGCTTTTACTGCCATGAGAGCCAGGGGCGCTCAGGTTACAGACTTCGTCATCCTCGTTGTCGCTGCTGATGATGGTGTCATGGAACAGACCAAAGAGGCCATAAACCATGCAAGAGCCGCGAATGTCCCCATAATTGTCGCAGTGAATAAAATAGACAAACCTGAAGCGGATAAGGAT
This sequence comes from uncultured Desulfomonile sp., assembly GCA_937915285.1. Taxonomy (GTDB): domain Bacteria; phylum Desulfobacterota; class Desulfomonilia; order Desulfomonilales; family Desulfomonilaceae; genus CAITZA01. The sequence goes on from CALDNG010000057.1 coordinate 2,184, forward strand.
AGGGTTCTGCGTGAGTTAGCTGAAATGAACCTGATACCTGAGGCCTGGGGCGGAGACACTCTTTTCGCCGAGGTTAGCGCCAAAACAGGCGCCGGCTTGGACGAGTTTCTAGATCTCATACTACTTCAGGCGGAAATGCTGGAACTAAAGGCCAATCCCAATAAGAAGGCCATTGGAACGGTTATTGAAGCCAGACTGGACAAAGGCCGTGGTCCTGTAGCTACTGTCCTGATCAGGGAAGGAACCCTCCGACTCGGAGAGCCTTTTGTGGCTGGAGTCCACTTCGGAAAAATCCGAGCAATGCTTGACCATGAGGGCAGATCACTTGAAGTGGCCGGACCGGCTACTCCCGTTGAGATTCAGGGTTTTTCAAGTGTTCCTGAGGCCGGAGAGCCATTCCTGGTGGTTGATGAAGAAAAACTGGCCAGGCAGATTGGCGCTCATCGTCAGCAGAAAATTCGTGAAGATTCGGCCGCATCGACATCTCCTGCATCTCTGGAAGACTTGATGGCCAGAATGACTAAAATGGAACAGCCTGAACTCAACATTATCATCAAGGCAGATGTTCAGGGTTCAGTTGAGGCGTTAAAAGAAGCTTTATTGGCCATACCATCGTCAGAGGTAATACAGAAGGTTATTCACAGTGGTGTCGGCGCTGTTAACGAATCTGACGTCATGTTGGCAAGCGCATCCAGGGCCATCATCATTGGATTCAATGTGCGGCCCACGGTCAAGACTGCTCAACTAGTCGAACAGGAAAAGATTGATTTAAGGCTTTATACTGTAATCTATGAGGCCATAGAGGATGTTAGAAAGGCCATGGAGGGCTTGCTGGCCCCGATTGAAAGGGAATCAGTAACCGGCAGGGCTGAAGTAAGACAGACCTTCAGCGTGCCTAAGATTGGATTGATTGCAGGGTGCTACATCACCTCGGGTAAGATAGAGAGATCTAATCAGATCCGGTTACTCAGAGACAATGTGGTGATCCACACTGGCAAAATTGCTTCCATGCGGCGATTCAAGGACGATGTGAAGGAAGCTGTCGAAGGGTACGAGTGCGGTATAGGTATTGAAAATTTCAGGGACATCAAGATTGGAGACATAATAGAAGCCTTCGTGATATCCAAGGAATCCGCCAAATTGTGACCCACTGGCATTACTTGCTTCAACGGTCTTAAGCATTTTTTCGGACTGAGGCGTGCCAACACGCCTCATTTTTTTTCAGGGATTACCATGGTTGTGGGAGTAGCTGTTTTCAGAATCCATATACACCAGGCATTCTCACTTAAGCAGAAAAGACAGGTGCTCAAGAGTGTCCTGGGAAAAGTCAGGGCAAAATTCGATATCTCCATCGCCGAGGTTGGAGACAATGACAAATGGCAGAGTTCATCTATTGCGGTTTCTGTGGTTTCCAACGATGCCGGCCATGCTCACAGCATGCTTGAAACTGTCCACCGTTTTGTTGAAGACCTGCAATTAGTTGAGATAGCATCATTTACTACGGAACTGATCCAGTTTGGAAATGTCTGAACGGCCATTCATTCAGCATTGCGTCCGCATGGATTACGTCAGATGAATCAAAGGACAGTGAAAGCCAGCAGCTATCACATGCTCCCAGAAAGATAGGCCAGATGTCAAATTTTAGAAAAAACAGGGTAGCGGACCTTATCCGGGAAGTTGTTTCCGACATCATTAAGGATGACATTAAAGACCCGAGGGTCCAAGGGGTTACCATCACTGAAGTGAAGATGAGTTCCGACCTCAAGTCTGCGAGGATTTTTTTTAGCTGTCTTGCGGACGGTAAGACAGAAACCCATCTGGCCGGCCTGCAATCGGCTGAGGGTTTCATCAGGAAGAGGCTGAGGGATGAACTGGACCTCAAATATGTCCCTCAGATAGTTTTTATGTATGACTCCTCGTTTGACTATTCAGACAAAATTAATAGTATCCTCAACAAAATAATTACTGACAGGGAAGACAATGTTTGAAGAGGTCAGCCAAATAATCAGGGATTCGGATCGTTTCCTCATTGTGACTCACATGAACCCCGATGGAGACGCCATTGGTTCCAGTCTTGGACTGCATCTTTCTTTAGGAGAGATGGGAAAAGAGTCTTTCCTTGTACTTGAATCCAGGCCCCCCGACCTTTTTTCCTTCCTTCCAGGAATCGACAGGATAATCGTGGGAGCGGACCTGCTAGAAATAAACCCATCAATAATTTTGTCTTTGGACGCTGCAGATCAGAGCAGGATTGCTCCTTCCATTGATGGGCTGAGACCACACACCAAATTGGTCAATATCGATCATCACCCCACCAATCCGTTATTCGGCGATGTCAATCTGGTCTCGTCCGCCGCCAACTCCACCTCCTCGCTGATCTTTCAGATTATCAGGGCTACAGGTCATACCCCTTCCAGAGATGCTTGCATGGCATTTTTCTGTGGGCTTGTCACAGACACCGGGTGCTTCAGATTCGAAGGCGTTAACGCTGAAACGTTTAGACTGGCGGCGGCTATGTGTGAATCCGGGATTGATTCCTATCAGATAACCCAGTACCTTTTCGAGGAGCATCCTGTCCAGAGACTTGCTCTTGAAAAACAGATGCTCAACAGGTTGCAACTGTTGCAGGACGGAAGGATTGCCCTTAGCGTTCTATATTTGGCTGATTTCCAGGAATCCGGGGCATCACTTGCGGACGGCGAAAACCTTGTTAACAAGCTCCGAGAAACTAGGGGTGTCGAAGTTGGCATACTGATGACCAAAGTTTCTGACACCCTTATCAGAGTGAGTCTGAGGTCCAAGGGAAGGGTTGATGTCTCGCTTGTCGCTGCACAGTTTGGTGGTGGCGGCCACCGGAGGGCGGCGGGAATCAAATCGGATATTAACATGGAGACCCTTCAGCATTTACTACTGGAAGCTATCCAAAGACAACTTTAAGAATACTCAAGAACGTCCCGTTCGGACCTTTCGTCTTTCTCCTGTTTCTTGCATGGAGTTATTGGCCTCAGACACGGTTCACACCTCATCAAGTTGACCGAACCTGGCGGATGTGCTATCATCCGGGCGATCCGCAGAGATAAAACATTACAGATTATAAAGGCTTATTGATGTTATCCGGAAAAAATATTTTGATTTTGGGGGCTAGAGAGGGTGGTTATGGCGCATCCATAGCAGTCTCGGCAGTCAATGCGGGAGCCAGTGTTTTCGGGACCTCGCTGGATCCAAAAAATGCTCGGGAAAAGGCTTTTTTCGATAAGGCCGGAATAAAACTCCTCGATGTTCCCCTTCGATTCGATTCTGAACGGCGGCCCGAAATAATTGATACTTTCAGTCTTGTTCAGGAGTCTCTAAAAAGAGATGGGGTAGATCGCCTGGACGCTGTCATTCACACGGTAGCTGGAGGTTTTCCCCGGAAGCCATCCGTAATGAAAGCGGTAGGAGATATACTCAAGGGGAAAAGCGTCTTCAATGACATGGCTACTGCAGTAAAGCGAAA
>CALDNG010000058.1 GCA_937915285.1 uncultured Desulfomonile sp.
GGATAGGGACAATGCAGATCAGAGCCGAAGAAATCAGTGAAATTATCAAGCAGCAGATTCAGGATTACGACAAAAAGGTCGAGGTAAGCGAGACCGGCACGGTAATCAGTGTTGGTGACGGAATAGCCCGTCTGCATGGACTTGAGAAAGCCATGGCCGGTGAACTCCTCCAGTTCCCTGGTGGAATCATGGGAATGGTTCTCAACCTTGAAGCAGACAACGTCGGTGTCGCCATTCTGGGTGAAGACGTTCACATCAAAGAGGGCGATACGGTCAAAAGAACAAATCGAATCGTTCAGGTTCCCGTTGGCCAGGCCATGCTGGGTCGCGTTGTCGACTCATTGGGGCAGGCCATCGACGGTAAGGGGCCCATTGAGACCAATGAATACAGGGTCGTAGAAGTCGTTGCTCCGGGTATCATTAAGCGTGAGCCCGTGAAGGAGCCACTCCAGACCGGTATCAAGGCCATCGATTCGATGATTCCGATTGGAAGAGGTCAGCGTGAACTCATTATTGGTGACCGTCAGACCGGTAAAACGGCTATAGCCATCGACGCCATCATCAATCAGAAAGATGGTAATGTTAAGTGCATTTACGTAGCCATCGGACAGAAAAGATCGACGGTAGCCCAGGTCGTGGCGACACTGGAGCGTTTCGGCGCTATGGCCTATACCACGGTCGTTTCAGCTACAGCTTCTGATCCGGCGCCCATGCAGTACATCGCCCCTTATTCGGGTGTTACAATGGGTGAGTATTACAGGGATAATGGTCAACACGCCCTCATAATATATGACGATCTCAGCAAGCAGGCAACGGCTTACAGGCAGCTATCACTGTTGCTCAGGAGACCGCCGGGTCGTGAAGCCTTCCCGGGCGACGTTTTCTACCTGCACTCCCGACTTCTTGAACGTGCGGCCAAGATGGGTGAGACCCACGGTGGAGGTAGCCTGACAGCTCTTCCTGTTATCGAGACGCAGGCTGGTGACGTTTCCGCCTATATTCCGACCAATGTTATCTCGATTACAGACGGTCAGATCTTCCTTTCTACAGACCTTTTCTACTCCGGCGTTCGCCCGGCTGTTAACGTCGGTCTGAGTGTTTCACGAGTCGGCGGTAACGCCCAGGTGAAGGCCATGAAACAGGTCGCAGGCTCGCTCCGTCTCGATCTCGCCCAGTTCCGTGAACTGGAAGCGTTTGCCCAGTTCGGATCGGATCTGGACAAGGTTACGCAGGCACAGCTTGCAAGAGGCACACGTCTGGTCGAAATGCTAAAGCAGGCCCAGTATGAGCCTATGCCCGTGGAAAAACAGGTAGCCGTAATCTTTGCAGCCACTGCTGGATTTGTAGACGCCTACGACGTTCGAGCGCTTGGTGAATACGAAAAGCAGTATCTCAGTTATCTGGAAAGTAGTCATCCGGATGTCCTCAAAGAGATAAAAGAGAAAAAGATCATCTCCGCAGATCTGGAGAGTAGGATGAAATCGATCCTTGAAGAGTTCAAGGGAATATTCAATCCACCATCTTTTTCCATAGTGTAAGGATTTAATTCAAAACACGGCTCAGATGACATCGGGTCATAGCTGATAGCAACGAGGTCCAAATGGCAAGCCTACGAGATATTCGTAAACGCATAGCCAGTGTCAAAAACACGCAAAAGATTACTAACGCCATGAAGATGGTTGCGGCGGCCAAGCTTAGGAGAGCAGAAGAAGCCATAAAAGCCGGCAGACCGTTCTCTGACAAGATGCGGGAAGTTCTTATGTCTTTGGCGGCAAGAACAAATCCCGGGGCTCATCCCATGCTTACCGTCGGGCCCGTCAAGAAGGCGTTACTAATCCTGGTGACTGCTGACAGAGGGCTCTGCGGCGCCTTCAACACGAGTTTGAATCGTCGCGCCGAAGCGTTTATCAAAGAGATGAAAGCCAAGGGCGTTGAGGTAGAATTGCTTACCGTGGGAAGAAAAGGCAACGACTACTTCCGGAGACGCTCTTCAACAATTGTGCATAAGTTTTCAAATGTCATGGGAAGTGTAAGCTATGAGCTTGCCGGCGATATATGCGCCGCATTTAACGAGAGGTTCATAGCCGGGGAGCATCAGGAGGTTTACATCCTTTACAACAGCTTCAGGAGCGCAGTCACGCAGGTGCTGACCTTGAGGCGACTTCTCCCGATAACGCCCGAAGAAGAGGGCTGGAAGCCCAGACGCGCATACCTTTATGAGCCGTCGGAGGAGGAACTTCTCACAGCCCTCCTGCCAAGGTACATTCAGGTTCAGGTCTTCACTGGCCTGCTCGACTCGGTAGCTAGCGAACACGGCGCTAGAATGACGGCCATGGAGGCTGCTACGTCGAATGCTAAGGAAATGATCTACAAGCTGACCCTGAAGTTCAACAGATTGCGTCAGGAGTCGATTACAACAGAATTGATGGAGATCGTCGGCGGGGCGGAGGCGCTGAAAGGTTAAACCGACTCTCTCCATGCCTATAAATCATTTAAACGAAGACCTTTTCAGGAGGAAATCCTAAGATGAGTGTGGGAAAAATCGTCCAAGTTATTGGCCCCGTCGTCGACGTTGAGTTTCCGGAGCATCAGTTACCATCAATTTTCAATGCTCTGTTCATATCTAACCCTGCAATCAATGACGAGCCTGACAACCTAGTCGTAGAAGTTGCCCAGCATCTGGGTGACAACACGGTACGTACGATAGCCATGGACACGACCGACGGTCTGGTAAGAGGAATGCCGGTTAAGGATACCGGCGCCCCGATGCAGGTTCCCGTTGGCAAGCCGGTGCTCGGCCGCATCATGAACGTCGTCGGCCGACCGGTGGATGAGGCTGGTCCCATTGTGGCTGAAGCCATGCGTCCGATTCACCGCTCAGCTCCATCATTCGAAGAGCAGGTTACACAGATTTCCATTCAGGAAACCGGAATCAAGGTCATCGACCTGATCGCCCCGTTCATGCGTGGTGGAAAAATCGGCTTCTTCGGCGGCGCAGGCGTCGGCAAAACAGTCTTTATGATGGAAATCATCAACAACATCGCCAAGCAGTTCGGCGGCACCTCGGTGTTCGCCGGCGTTGGGGAACGTTCCCGTGAAGGGAATGACCTTTACCTTGAAATGGGTGGGGTCCTTCCTGGCATGGAGAAGAAACACGAAGGTGAACGAGTTATCGATCGTGCGGCTCTGATTTACGGTCAGATGAACGAGCCTCCTGGGGCGCGTGCCCGAGTGGCGCTAACCGCCCTGACGGTCGCTGAATATTTCCGTGACGAACAGGGCCTCGACGTTATGTTGTTTGTCGATAACATTTTTAGGTTTACCCAGGCCGGTTCTGAGGTCTCGGCCTTGTTGGGCCGCATGCCTTCCGCCGTCGGTTACCAGCCCACGTTGGGAACGGATATGGGTGAATTGCAGGAGCGCATCTGTTCCACAAAGAACGGTTCAATCACCGCGGTTGAGTGTATTTACGTGCCTGCTGACGACCTTACAGACCCTGCTCCGGCCACAACCTTTGCCCACTTGGACGGAACCGTCGTCCTTTCGCGTCAGGTGGCTGAGTTGGGTATTTATCCCGCCGTCGATCCGTTGGATTCAACATCCAGGATTCTTGATCCGCGAGTTCTTGGCGAGGACCATTACAATGTCGCCCGTTCAGTACAGTTGGTCCTACAGCGATACAAGGATCTCCAGGACATCATAGCGATTCTCGGTATGGATGAACTCTCGGAAGACGACAAGCTAGTTGTCTCCAGGGCCAGGAAGATCCAGAGATTCCTCTCACAGCCTTTCTTCGTCGCTCAGGAATTTACCGGCACTCCTGGAAAATACGTCAAGATTGCCGATACAGTTGCCGGCTTCAAGGAAATCGTTGAAGGCAAGCACGATGATCTGCCTGAACAGGCCTTCTATATGGTCGGCGATCTGAACGAAGTTAGAGAGAAGGCTCAGAAACTGGCGAGCGCCTGATCAGGAGAGACTAATGGCTCAAAAGTTTAAGGTTGAACTGGTGACTCCTAAAGGGGTCGTCCTAAATAAAGAAGTTGAAGAAGTCATTGCGCCCGGAATAATGGGTGAGTTTGGTGTCCTCATCGGACACACTCCCATGCTCACATTCATTAAACCCGGCATATTGTCATACCTTGAAAATGATCGGTTTGTAAAATATGCTGTTGGCTCGGGATTCTGTGAGGTTCTGAAGGATGCGGTGAATGTTCTTGTGGTAGAAGCCTATCCTGCAGAGTCCATTGACAAGAATGAAGTAAACGAGGAATTGGTCCGTCTTGAACGGGAAATTCTCGAAGTTAATGCGGTTGAGCACCCCACAGAGTACAACAAACTATCTGACAGCATAAAGGTCGCCAGAGCCAAGTTATCGATAGCAAACTAAATACAGACTGATCTGTTTTCCCAGTAGTGAAGCCCTGAACCGACTGTTTTCCGGTCGAATTCGGGGCTTCTTCTTTGAATGATACTAGTGATGAGGCCCTATGCCATGATACAGAACTCAGCTATTAGAGAATTCCAGAACACATTGGCCAAGTTAAAGCTCGACGCTGCGTTGATGAATACATCCGAAGTTACGCGATCCGTAAATCTGCGTCGCCTGTCGGGTTTCACCGGGTCTGACGCAGCACTTCTAATTACGCACAATGAAGCCCACCTGTTTACAGACGGCAGGTACAAAGCGCAATCACGAATCGAATGCCCTCAACTGCGGATCCACATAACCAAAAACAAGATAAAATCGATTGCACGCATTATATTATCGAGGAATGTGGATTCAGTGGGTCTTGAAACTGCTAGAATCTCTTACGAATTCGTTTCAGTCCTCAAGAAGATGTGCCCCCGGGTGAGGCTCGATAGGCTCAAGCCGGGAGAACTCAACGTGTTGCGCCTACGCAAAACGCCCGATGAAGTTCATAAAATTAGGGACGCTGCCCATCTTGCTTCAGCGGCATGCATGGAGATTATATCCCGCGGGCTGAGCGGTAAATCCGAATCACGGGTGGCTTCCGAACTGGAATCTCTTTTCAGGGAGAAGGGAGCTTCAGGCGCTTCATTTGACACAATAGTGGCGTCGGGATGGAGGAGCGCGCTTCCTCACGGAACTGCTACATCCAGGATCATAGAGGCAGGTGAATTGGTTATAATTGATTATGGTTGCAGGTTTTCAGATTATTGCAGCGATGAAACGGTCACCTGCATCGTGGAGAATGCCCCGAGACCGGAACAAAAGAAGATATATGAATCGGTGCGCGAAGCGCATGACCGGGCTATAGATTCTATAAGGCCAGGAATACGTACTCGAGAAGTCGATCAGATGGCAAGGCAGGTAATAGAAAAAGCTGGTTATGGTGGGAACTTCCTCCACAGTCTTGGTCATGGAGTCGGCCTGGAGGTTCATGAAGCCCCCTATCTGTCACCTCGTTCAGCGGAAACTCTGGATATTGGAATGGTCTTTACAATTGAGCCAGGTGTTTATATTGAGGGGATTGGAGGAGTACGGCTGGAAAGTTTAGTCCATTTGACCGAGTCTGGTCCGGAGATTCTCAGCACGGCCCCAAAAGATTTGATCAGAGCTACTTGACGCCATCGAAAAAACATGGCTAATAATAAAAGTTTTGTGAGATCGGAAGAGCGTCGTGTAGGGAAAGAGTGTAGATCTCGGTGGTC